>CAZIIB010000452.1:0-3860 GCA_964539125.1 uncultured Thermoanaerobaculia bacterium
TGGTGGGTTGGGGGGGGTATCCGATGAGACGACGACGACGCAACGACATCCTCCAGGGCACCCTGGCGATGCTGGTCTTGAAGACCCTCGCGGTGCGCGGCCCGCTCCACGGCTACGCCGTCACGCAGCACATCCAGGCGACGTCGGACGAGCGCCTGCGCGTCGAGGAGGGCTCGCTCTACCCGGCGCTCCACCGGATGGAGCAGGAGGGGTGGATCGAGGGGAGCTGGGGCACCACCGAGACCAACCGCCAGGCGCGCTTCTACGAGCTGACCGCGGCCGGACGCAAGCAACTGGCCGCGGAGCAGGAGAGCTGGGCGCGGCTGACCGAAGGCGTCGGCCGCGTCCTGGCGTACCCGTGAACGAGCCGAGGAGGCACTGAACATGGCCTGGTACCACCGCGTTGCCAACGTGTTCCAGTCCGAGCGGCTGTCGCGGGACCTCGAGCGCGAGCTGGAGTTCCACCTGGCGGAGCGCACCGACGAGCTGATCGCCGCCGGCATGGAGCCGGCCGCCGCGGCACGCGAGGCCCGGCGCCGGTTCGGCCACCCGATGCGCCGGAAGCGCGAGACCCACGACGTCGACGTCGTCGTCTGGCTCGAGTCGCTCGTGGCGGACGTCCGCTACGCCCTCCGCAGTCTCGCCCGGAGCCCCGTCTTCACGGTCGTCGCGATCCTCTCGCTGGCCCTGGGGATCGGCGCCAACACCGCGATCTTCAGCCTCACGAACGCCCTCTTGCTCAGGCCCCTGCCGGTGCGCGACCCGGGCTCGCTGGTCCAGGTGACCCAGAAGGGCGACTTCGGAAACTCCTTCACCAACCCGCTCTGGGAGCAGATCCGGGACCGCCAGGAGGTCTTCTCGGGAGCGTTCGCCTACTCCGACCGCCGCTTCAACCTGACGGCGGGTGGGCTCGCCCGGCGCACGACGGGGGCGCTGGTGAGCGGCGGCTTCTTTTCCACCCTGGGCGTCCTGCCCGCAGCCGGACGGCTTCTCGACCGCGCCGACGACGTGCGCGGCTGCCCGGCGGTGGCGGCGCTGAGCGACGGCTTCGCGCGCCGCGAGTACGGGGGCGCGGCGAGGGCGGTGGGGCGCACCCTGCCCCTCGACGGCCACCCCTTCCAGGTGGTGGGGGTGGCGCCCCCGGGCTTCACCGGGGTCAACGTGGGCGCCTCCGTGGACGTCTACCTGCCGCTGTGCAGCGAGGCCGCGCTCGAGGGCGCGCCGGACGTCCTCGACCAGCGCTCGCGCTGGTTCCTCTCGCTCGTCGGCCGGCTGAGGCCGGGCGTTACGCCGGGCCAGGCGGCAGCCCACCTGGCGGCCCAGGCACCGGCGATCTTCCGCGAGACGTTGCCTCCTAGCTGGAGCGCCGAGAACCAGAAGGAGTACCTCGCCACGAGCCTGGACGTCCGGCCGGCGGCGACCGGCCTCTCCGACCTCCGGGGCAACTACGGTCATGCGCTCGAGATGCTGATGGGGATCGTCGCCCTCGTGCTGCTCGTCGCGTGCGCCAACATCGCCAACCTCCTCCTGGCCCGCGCGGCCTCGAGACAGGGGGAGAGCGCCATCCGCCAGGCCCTGGGCGCCGGCCGCCTCCGCCTCGTGCGCCAGCTCCTGACCGAGACGGTGCTGCTCGCGCTCGCCGGCGCGGCGGCCGGCCTGCTGTTCGCCCGCTGGGCGAGCGCACTGCTGGCGGGCTTCCTCACGAGCGCGGGCCGCCCGGTCTGGCTCGACCTGTCGCTCGACGCCCGGGTCCTCGCCTTCACCGTCGCCGTGGCCGTGGCGACGGGCCTCCTCTTCGGGCTCGCCCCGGCCTGGCACACGGCGCGGGCGAACCCCGAGGCGACGACGCGCGGCCCGGGGCGCGGATACTTCGCGGGCGGCGCCCGACACCGCGCCGGCAAGGCGCTGGTCCTGGGACAGGTCGCCCTCTCGCTGGTCCTGGTGGTGGCCGCCGGGCTCCTGGTGGGCAGCTTCCGGCGCCTCGCCACCCTCGACCCGGGCTTCGACCGCCGGGGGGTGCTGCTGGTGAGCGCGGACTTCGCCAACACCGGCTTCGAGGGTGAGCGCCGGGCGGTGGCTCGCCGCGAGCTGCTGGAGCGGCTGCGGGCCCTGCCCGGCACCGAGGCGGCGAGCGCCTCGCTCATCACGCCGGTCGGCCGCACCATGTGGAACGAGCTGCTGGTCGTGCCCGGCTACGCCCCGAAGAACCGGATGGATGCGCTGGCGTACTTCAACACGGTGAGCGGCGGCTACTTCGCGACCCTCGGCACGCCGCTCCTGGCCGGGCGGGACCTCGAGGCGAGCGACGTGGCCGGCGCGCCCCGGGTCGCGGTCGTCAACCGGGAGCTCGCCCGCCGGTTCCTCGGCGGCGCGAGCCCCCTGGGGAAGACCTTCCGCCGGCGGGTCGGCGACGCGACGAGCGATCCCGTGGAGATCGTGGGCGTGGTGGGCGACGCGAAGTACATGTCGCTCACCGAGGAGCCGCCGCCCACCGTCTACCTCCCGTTCGGCCAGGGCGACGAGTTCGGGTCGAGCGTGAGCTTCGAGCTGCGCTCGGGCGCCCCGGCCGAGGCGCTCCAGGGGGCGGTCCAGCAGGCGGTGGCCGCGGTCAGCCCGCAGATCACCTACGACGTCAGGCCCCTCGCCGAGCAGCTCGCCACCTCCCTCTCCCGGCCGCGGCTGCTCGCCACCCTCTCCGGCTTCTTCGGCGGCCTCGCCCTGCTGCTGGCGGTGATCGGCCTCTACGGCACCCTGACCTACGCCGTCACCCGGCGGCGGGGGGAGATCGGGGTCCGCATGGCGCTGGGCGCCGCCGGGCGCGAGATCCTTCGGATGGTCTTCGCCGAGGCCGGTCTCCTGGTCCTGGCCGGCATCGCGGTGGGGGCGGCGCTGGCGCTCGCGGCGACCCGCCTCATCGCGTCGTTCCTCTACGGTGTCGGGCCGACGGATCCGACCACCCTCGTCCTCGCCGCGGGCCTCCTGGCGGCGACGGCCCTGGGCGCGGCGCTCCTGCCCGCGGCCCGCGCGGCCGGCGTCGATCCCAACGAGGTGTTGAGGGAGTAGGGGGGGCCGCCGGAGCAGGAGGCGGGTGAGCGCTCCGGCCTACTTCTTGGCGAAGCCGGTGACGACGTAGGAGCCGGAGCGCTGGTCCTTCTTGAGCTTCACGACGTTCTTCTTCTCGGCGTCCTCGAGCAGCTCGGAGAAGGAGTTGTAGCCGTAGTAGCCCTCGTTGAACGAGGGGCGCTTCCTCTGCATGGTCTGCTTGATCATCGAGCCCCAGAGGACGTCCTTGTTCTCGCGGATCAGGGCCTGGATGGCGTCGGTCATCAGGCCGAAGGCCTCGGAGGTCTTCTTGGTCAGGCCGGCGAGCTGCGGCGCCTGCTGCTGATCGCGCCAGATGTCCTCGTAGTAGATGAACTCGTCGCAGTTGTCGACCAACAGGTTCGACGACGAGTTCTTCACCCCGATGCCGATCACGTACTTGTCGTTCTCCTTGAGCTTCGAGACCAGGGGCGAGAAGTCGCTGTCGCCGGACACGATGACGAAGGTGTCCAGGTGTTCCTTGGCGTAGCAGAGGTCCATGGCGTCGACCACCATCTTGATGTCGGCGCTGTTCTTGCCCGAGTAGTACTTCTGCGGGATGTCCAGCATCTCGATCGCGGCCTCGTGGAAGGGGCGCTTGTAGTCGCTGTAGCGCTCCCAGTCGCAGTAGGCGCGCTTGACGATGATCTTGCCCTTTTCGAGCAGCCGCTCGAGGACCAGATTGATGTCGAACTTCTTGATGTCGGAGTCGCGCACTCCGAGGGCGATGTTCTCCAGATCGCAGAACATCGCGATCTTGCGTTCGTCGTTCACCGATG
>CAZIIB010000453.1:0-3859 GCA_964539125.1 uncultured Thermoanaerobaculia bacterium
ACGGCAACAACCTGCGCGGCCAGGCCCTGGAGGCCGGGGTCGAGAACGCCTTCGACTTCCAGGGCTTCGTGCCGCTCTTCATCCGGCCGCTCTTCTGTTCCGGCAAAGGGCCGTTCCGCTGGGCGGTGCTCTCGGGCGATCCGGACGACCTGGCGGCGACCGACGAGGCGATCCTCGAGACCTTCCCCGACGACGCGACCCTCGCCCGCTGGATTCCCATGGCCCGCGAGCGCGTCGCCTTCCAGGGGCTGCCCTCCCGAATCTGCTGGCTGGGCTACGGCGAGCGGGCCGAGGCGGGCCGGGTGTTCAACGAGCTCGTCGCCTCCGGGCGGGTGAAGGCGCCCATCGTCATCGGGCGCGATCACCTGGACACGGGATCGGTGGCTTCGCCCAACCGGGAGACCGAGGGCATGCTCGACGGCTCGGACGCCATCGCCGACTGGCCGATCCTCAACGCACTGCTCAACGCGGTCAACGGCGCCACCTGGGTTTCCGTGCACCACGGCGGCGGGGTGGGGATCGGCTACTCGCTCCACGCCGGCATGGTGGTGGTGGCCGACGGCACCGACGGCGCGGCGCGGCGCCTCGAGCGGGTGCTCACCGGCGATCCGGGCTCGGGCGTGGCGCGCCACGCCGACGCCGGCTACCCGGAGGCTCTCCGCTTCGCGCGCGACCATGGGATCGATTTGCCGATGATCGGGGCCTAGGCATCTACAAAGGCAGCTCTGCGATGCGCTGGACCGACCGGCGGCTCTGGATCGGAACGATCCTCCTGGCGACCTCGCCGGCCGCGGCGCTCCTGCCGACGCCCTGGTCCGCCGTCGCCGTCGCCCTCCTGGGCGCGGGCTGGGTGGTGCTCGCCGCGGCGCACCGGGGCCGCTGGCTCGCCACCGCGCTGATCGCTCTCGCCGCCGCTGCCCTCGTCCTGCCCTGGTTGGCGGACCGTCTCCAGATCCTCCCGGCGCCCACCGAGCTGCCGCCGGAGGTCGCCACCCGCTACGCCGCTCTCTGGCAGAACCTCACCCACGAGGCCAAGGAGGCGGTGAGCGAGCTCCCGGCACCGTCCAACGACGACGCCTTTCGCCTCGAGGTGTTCCGGCGCCTCGCCGCGATCGCAGGACGAGCGCGGGAAGGGACCGCCTCCCGGCCCACCCTCCTCCTGGTGGACCCCGACGGCGAAGCCGTCGCCTGGGCCGGGGAAGGTCTGCTCAACGAGCCCGAGCCCTCGAAGCTGATCCGGTCCGGCCGGGACTTCTACGCCAGCTTCGGCTCGGTGACCCTGGTGGCGGTCGAGCCCCTGGACGACTCGGCGCGGCCCTGGAGGTTGGTCGCCGGCCGCAGCTACGCCACCGATCGCTGGCCGTTCAAGCCGCCGGCGGGTCTGGCGCTGGCGCCGGGTCGCTTCGGTGTCCGGTGGTCGCTGGCGCCGGCGGGGGTCGAGCCCGCTCCCGGCGCGGTGGCGGTCCAGGTCCCCGGCCTCCCGTCGTTGGTGCTGTTGCGGCCGAGCGCCGACCCGCCGGGCGTGGCCGGTCCGATCCGGAAGTGGCCGCGGCGGGTCGCCTGGGGCTGCCTGGCGGTTCTGCTGCTGGCGGCGACCGTCATTCGAGGGCTTCGCCTGGCGTTGCCCGGCACGCGCCCGGCGTCGCTCGCCGGCCGGCAAGCCGGGGCGGCGATCGGCCTGCTGGGTGCCTCGGGCGCGGGAGCGGCGGCCCTGGCGAGCGGGGCGACGCCGTTCGCCGCGGGCGCGCTGGCGGCGGGGATCGTCCTGGTGGCGGCGGTGGCGGCGCTCGAGCCCGGGGGACGGTCTTACTGGCTCGGGGCGGCCCTGGGCGCCGGCGGCGGGCTCCTGGTCACCGGAGCGGCCTGGCTGACGGTCCACGGGTTCGGCCTCGGGTTGCCGGTCTCGAGTCCGGCGGAGGCGCTCCCGCCGAGCCTCGACCTGGCGGCCTCCATGTGGCCCGGACCGGGGGCGATGACCCTGCGAGCGGCGTTCGCGGCCCTCTCCCTCGCTCTCCTGCTGCTCGCAGGACGAGCGGCGGGCCGGCGCTCGCGGAACGCCGGAGAGGGGTCCGGCTCGCGGGCTGGGCGCTCCTCCGCCGACGCCTGGGCCTGGATGGCGCTCCTGGCGCTGGTGGCCGCCGGCGCCCTCCACGACCTGGTCCCGGCGGCTCTGGCGTTGCTCGCAGCCGGCGGCGCCGCGGGGGCCCGCTGGGTCAGCGATCGTCCTCTACGCCATCCGCTGCCGGGGGCGCTGGCCCTCGTGCTCGCGGCCCTGCTCGGAGCGGGGGCCTGGGAGACGGCCTACCGCGCCGAGCTCAAGGAGGAGCTGAGCGCGACCTGCCGTGCCGAGCTGGCACCGCCGAAGCCCGAGGAGCGCTCGCGGGTGGGGAGCGAGCTGGGGGCTCACTTTCGCGACCTCGATCTCGCGACCATGGTTCCCCGGAGCCCGGACGGCCTCGGGCGCGAGGACCTGGCCTTCGCTCTCTGGCGGCGCTCGCCCCTGGCCCAGCCCAATGCCCTCTCCGCTCTGGTCGTCGAGCCCTTCTCCGGGAGCTCCTCGACCTTCTCCTTCGGCCCCCTGGTGACCGACTCGGAGTCCTCCGGCCCGACCCTCGGTCGCTGGGACGAGCTCCGTCTGCCGGTCTGGGAGGACACCCTGATCTCGGGCCATGCCGTGCTCACCTACGCCGGTCGCCCGTGGGCGGTCGCCCGGTACTGGCTCCTTCCACGGCCGGGGTTCGACCTCGGCCGCGTGGCCTCGTTCGACTCCATCGAGCTCGGCCTGTTGCGCGGGCGCTCGGTGGCGGATCGCCGGATCCAGGGCCTGCCGGAGTCCGCGGCGTACGGGCTCTACACCGATGAGGGCCGGGCGCTCGTATCCCCCTGGCCGGAGGGGCCGCCCCTGCCGCGCGGGCTGGCCGCCGGCGGCGCGGGCCGGGTCCGGGTGGAGACGCCGGTCGGCTCGGCCTGGGCGTGGGCTCACCACGGTCCGGACGGCATCGAGGTCGTCTACCTGCCGCTGCTGCTGCCCGTCCAGGCACTGGAACGGGTGGGTACCCACGCGGTGGGCGACCTGGCGGCGCTGCTGGCGGCCGCGGGTCTGCTCCTGCTCTTCGCCCTGCCGCGTCCGGCCTTCCGCGACGCCGCCCGGCGCACGATGCGCTCGTACTCGAAGCGCCTGATCATCGTGTTCACCGGGCTCCTTCTGCTGCCGCTCGTGCTCCTCAACCTGGTGATCCTCTCCGACGCCGAGGAGCGTTTGAACCGGGAGCAGCGCTCGGCGGGCGAGGCGGCCCTCGCCTCGACCCAGCGGGTGATCGGGGACTACGTGGCCACCCTCGAGCCCGGCTTCGACTTCACGACCCTGGTCGACGATCAGCTCCTGATGTGGGTCTCGCGGGTCGTCCACCACGAGGTGAACCTGTACTGGGGGAGCTCGATCTGGGCCTCGAGCAAGCCCGAGCTCTTCGCCGCCGGGCTCTTGCCGGAGCGCATCCCGGGCGAGATCTACTCCCGCCTCACCCTCCTCGGATACGGCGGCGGCTCCCGGACGAACGTGGCGCGGGACGTGGATTACCTGGAGCTCTACGCGCCGCTGCGCATCCCCGGGGCGCCCGCCACCACCGAGCGGCTCTTCCTGTCCATGCCGCTCCTCGCGCAGCAGGAAGAGGTGGCCCACCAGCTCGCCTCGCTGCGCCGCCGGGTGATCCTCGCTTCGGCGGCCTTGTTCGGCCTCCTGATCGCGGTAGGGGTGGTCCTCGCCCGGCGGTTCAGCCGGCCGATCGAGGAGCTGGTGGAGGGAACGCGCCGGATCGCCGCCGGCGCCACCACCCTCGAGCTGACCCCCTCGGAGCTCGAG
>CAZIIB010000454.1:0-3857 GCA_964539125.1 uncultured Thermoanaerobaculia bacterium
CATGGGCTTCGTCTTCGCGCCGGTCAATGACGGCGAGGTCGTGCCGCCGGAGGAGCTCGAGAAGCTCTCTCCCGAGGAGCGTGAGCGGATGCAGGCGGACATCGAGGAGCTGCAGAAGGAGCTCCAGAAGATCCTGCGCCGGATGCCTTTCTACCAGCGCACGGTGCGCGAGCAGGTCCGCGAGCTCAACCGCGAGATCGCCCGCTACGCGGTGCGCGACCTCCTCGAGCCGCTGCGCGAGACCTACGGTGGGATCACCGCCGTCGCCGAGCACCTGGACGCATTGGCCGAGGACATCATCGAGAACGTTCGCCAGCTCGTGGGCCAGGACGACGGGCCACCCGAACGCCCGCCCATGGCCGGCGCCCTGGGCGGCGGCTCGCCGGTCCTCGAGCGGCCGGAGTTGCGCCGCTACCGGGTCCACGTGGTGGTGGACCACGGCGACTCCGAGCACGCCCCGGTGGTCTTCCAGGACATGCCCACCTACCAGAACCTGATGGGGCGGGTGGAGTACTTGCCGGTGCTCGGCGGCCTGGTCACCGACTTCAACCTGATCCGCCCCGGGTCCCTGCACGAGGCCGCGGGCGGCTACCTGATCCTCGACGCCCACCGTCTCCTCGCCCAGCCCTTCGCCTGGGAGGGCCTCAAGAGGGCTCTCCACTCGGGCGAGGTGCGGATCGAGTCGCCGCGGGAGGCCTGGGGCCTGGTCTCGACCGTGACCCTCGATCCGGCGCCCGTGCCCCTCGAGGTCAAGGTGGCGCTCCTCGGAAGCCCGCTTCTCTACTACCTGCTCTCGGCCTACGACCCGGACTTCGGCGACCTCTTCCAGGTGGCCGCGGACTTCGACGACCGCATGGAGCGCAGCGAGGAGAACGAGCGGCTCTACGCCCGCCTGGTGGCGGGTCTCGTCGCGCGCCACGGGCTGCGCCCGTTCGACCCGTCGGCGGTCGCCCGCGTGATCGAGCACAGCGCCCGCCTGGTGGGCGACGCCGAGCGCCTCTCGGTGCCCAATCGGGCCCTCCAGGAGGTGATCCGCGAGGCCGACCACTGGGCCGGCGAGGCGGGAGGCTCGACCGTCTCGGCGGAGCACGTCGAGCGGGCGATCGAGGAACGGCTCTACCGCTCGGGCCGGATCCGGGAGCGGATTCAGGAGGCGATCGCCCGCGGCACCCTGCTCATCGCCACGGAGGGCGAGCGGGTCGGGCAGGTCAACGGGCTGTCGGTGCTGATGCTGGGCGACGTCTCCTTCGGCCGCCCGAGCCGGATCACGGCCCGCGTGCGACTGGGCAAGGGCGAGGTGCTGGACATCGAACGCGAGGTGGAGCTCTCGGGTCCGATCCACTCCAAGGGGGTTCTGATCCTCGCCGGCTTCCTGGGCGCGCGCTTCGCCAGCGAGCGACCGTTGGCGCTCTCCGCGAGCCTGGTCTTCGAGCAGTCCTACGGCGGCATCGACGGCGACAGCGCCTCTTCCGCGGAGCTCTACGCACTGCTCTCGGCCATCGGGGAGGTGCCGCTCGCCCAGTCGATCGCGGTGACCGGCTCGGTCAACCAGCACGGGGAGGTCCAGCCCATCGGCGGCGTCAACGAGAAGATCGAAGGGTTCTTCGACGTCTGCGAGGCGCGCGGGCTGACCGGTGACCAAGGCGTCCTCATTCCGGCATCCAACGTCCAGCACCTGATGCTCCGGAGCGACGTGGTCGAGGCGGTCGCCGAAGGTTCCTTCCACGTCTGGCCGGTGGCCACGGTCGACCAGGGCGTCGAGGTCCTCACCGGCCTGCCCATGGGCGAGCGAGACGCCCGGGGCGAGTACCCGGAGGGCACCGTCGGGCGCCGCGTCTCCGCGCGGCTGGAGCGCTTCGCCGAACGCGCGCGGGAGCTCTACGCCGAGCGCCCGGCGCTGGCCGCGGGTCCGGAAGGGACGGCGCCGTGACCACCTCCGGGGAAGGGGCTCACCGGATCCGGCGGATCCTGGTGGCGCTCGACTCCTCGGCCGACAGCCAGGCGGCTCTCGAGGCCTCGGCGGCGATGGCCGCCGCTCTCGGCGCCGAGCTCCTCGGCCTGTTCGTCGAGGACGCGGACCTCACCCGCGTGGCCGCGTCGCCTCTCGGCGCCGAGATCGACCTCCTCTCCGGAGAGCTCCGGCCGCTGGCGCCGGCGCGTCTCGCGCGCCACTTCCGGGCGCGGGCGACCCGGGCCCGCCAGGCTCTCGAGCGGGAGGCGGAGCGCTGGCGGTTGCGCTGGTCGTTCCGCACCACCCGGGGACGGGTGAGCGCCGAGATCCTCGCCGCCGACGCCGACCTCATCACCCTCGGGACCTGCGGGCACTCGCCGCGCCGCGGCCCGGGCTCGACGGTCCAGGCACTGCTCGCCGAAGCCGTGGCACCGGTGCTCGTGAGCCGCCGGGGGGCGGGCTTCGGGGCGAGCGTCTTCGCTCTCGACGACGGCTCGCCCGCGGCGCGCCGGGCCCTCGCCCTGGCCGCCGAGCTCGCCCGCCGTCACCGCGTCCCCTTGACCCGGGTCCTCGATCCGGGCGGCGAGGCGCCCGCCGAGGGCGAGCGGCAGCTCCGCCAGGAGCTCGACGCGCAAGGCGTGACGGCGCGCACCCTCTCGCTTCCTGGCCTGGACGCCGCGCGCCTGGCGGCCGCCGTGGCGAGCGAGGGATGCGGGCTGCTGGTCCTGCCGCGCTCGGGCGCGGCCCTCGGCCCGGAAGCGGTGCACCAGCTCCTCCGCCGCGCCCGCTGCCCCTTGCTCCTCGTCGGCTAGACTGGCGGCCGTGGATCAGATCGAAGAGGCCTCCGCCGGGCCGGCGGGGCCCGACGCCGAGGAGCCCAGGGACCTGGGCTTCGGCTCGGTCGTGGCGAGCGAGAGCCGGCTCCGCCTGCTCAACCGCGACGGCACGTTCAACGTTCAGCGCCGCGGCCTCGGCCTGCGCGCTTCGCTCAGCCTCTACTACTCCCTGCTCACCCTGACTTGGCCCCGATTCCTGGGGCTGCTGGCGCTCCACTACCTGGCGGCCAACGCCCTCTTCGCCGCCGCGTTCTATGCCTGCGGGCCCCGAGCGCTCCTGGGGGGCTCCGTGGGCGGCGGGGCGCGCTACGTGCAGGACTTCTTCTTCAGCGTCCAGACCCTCTCGACCATCGGCTACGGCCAGATGGTGCCGGCCGGAATGGCGGCGAACGTCCTGGTGACCCTCGAGTCGATGGTCGGCCTGCTCTTCTTCGCCGTGGCGACCGGTCTGGTCTTTGCCCGCTTCGCTCGCCCAATGGCCGACATCGTCTTCAGCGAGCGGGCCGTGGTGGCGCCGTACCGGGACGTTACCGCCTTCATGTTCCGGATCGCCAACCGCCGGCGCAACGAGCTCGTCGAGGTGAGCGCGAAAGTGATCTTCTCGCGCATGGAAGGGAGCAGCGGCCGCCCGCTGCGGCGCTTCTACGAGCTACCCCTCGAACGCCATCGGGTGACGATCTTTCCCTTGAGCTGGACGGTCGTGCACCCGATCGAAGCGGAGAGCCCGCTCGCGGGTATGGGGCCCGAGGACCTGAAGGCGGTCGACGGCGAGTTTCTGGTGCTGCTCACCGGGATCGACGAGAGCTACTTTCAGCGGGTCTACTCGCGCTCGTCCTACAAGGCGGGCGAGGTCATGTGGAACGCCCGCTTCGCCGACATCCTGCACCATCCGCGGGCCGGCGAGCCGGTGACCGTCGACGTGCGGCGCCTGAACGACATCGAGGAGCTCGGCGAGCGCGGCGGGTGAGCCCGGCCGGGGTACGCCCTCCCGCTATCCTAGGCATCTACAAAGGCGCACTTCGTGACAGGTGAGTCAAGTTTTCCCGAGCGGAGCCGAGACTCGGGAGGGG
>CAZIIB010000455.1:0-3857 GCA_964539125.1 uncultured Thermoanaerobaculia bacterium
GGATGAAGGCCTGGATCAGGATGTTCTGCTTGAGAGAGCGCATGGCGTCGAGGACCGACTCGGCGGAGCCCACCGACTCGGCCAGGATCACGCCCACGCCCTGCGTCCCCTCCAGGAGCTTCAGCACCACCGGCGTGCCGCCGACCCGCTGGATGGCGTCGCGCAGGTCCTCGCGGCGGCGGGCGAAGGCGGTCGGCGGAATGCCGATGTCGTGGCGGGAGAAGAGCTGGAGGGTGCGCAGCTTGTCCCGGCTCCGGGCCACCGCCTGGCTCTCGTTGGCGGCGAAGACGCCCATCATCTCGAGCTGCCGCAGCACGGCCAGCCCGTAGAAGGTGATGGAGGCCCCGATTCGCGGAATGACCCCGTCGAGGTCCTTGACCGCCCGGCCGTGGAGGTCGATCTCCGGGCGTCGCTTCGAGAGGTTGACCACGCATTCGAGGGGGTCGATCACCACGACGTCCGCGCCCCGCGTCCGTGTGGCCTCGACGAGACGGGCGGTGGAGTGGAGCTGCGGATTGCGGGACAGGACGGCGAGCTTGGACATCTGGGCTCCTAGGTGACAGGCCGGGCGTGAAGGTATTTGCGCGCGACGTCGACGACGAAGTCCCCCTCGAGGGCCTTGCGGCCCAGGATCATACGGAAGAGCAGGGTCGAGCGGTCGGTGAGGGTGATGCGGATCCTCTTCTCGACGGGCCCGAGCACCAGGAGCGTCTCGATCACCGGCCGGACCTCCTGGTGCCCGCCCGAGTCGGTCACCCGGATGCGGGCGAGCTGACGGACGCGGGCGGTCACCCGGTTCTCGGGGCGGCGACGATCGGGTGTGAGGACGATCTCGAGGTCGGCCTCCTCCCCGGGGAGCACGGCGACGGTCCTCAGGGCGGCCACGTGGAGCGAGGAGGTGCGGGCGCCGGAGTCGATCTTCGCCTTGAGGACGGGGAGCCCGAGCTCGGGCAGCGCCACGTACTCCTTCCATCCGATGAGGACGCCGGGCCGCTCCGGGCGCGCGATCATCTTGAAAATACTACCAGGGGCGGCCTCCGCGGCCGGATGCCCATTGGGCAGCGGCGGAGAGAGAAAAGACGAAGCCCGCTCAGCGCGGGCAGGCGCGAAGGGGCGGGGGAGGGGTCCGAAGCCGGAATAGACGAGCCTGGCACACGGGTTGCAAGAAACGAAGACAGCAAACGACTGGAAGCGGGAAGGTTCCTCCAACCACCAATTGCCCACCAACTCAACCAACCCACTACGCTCACCCCATCCCCCTAACGAGACAGGGGTAGATTCCTAAATCCCACCCCGAACCGGAGCCTTCCCCTTCCGCTTCACCCCCTCCGGTTAGCCATCATCTTCACCGAAGTGAGTCGCGCGGTCTAGTCGCGTTGCGGCATCGCCGCATCCGGCGAAAGGCAGCGCCGTCTCCGGCCGGCGGCCGAATCGGCAGGGCCGCCTGTCGCGACCGCCAGATTGGCGCCGCCCGGCAGATGGCGACGCTGGGTGGGGGCGCCCTCTCCTCCCCTCGAGGGTGAGGAGAGGGGCGGGGTGAGGCGGAGCCTCGTTAGAATTCGGTCCGTGCCCGCACCGGCCGATCTCCTCGCCTGGTACGACCGCCACCGGCGGCAGCTGCCGTGGCGCCGGGACCCGAGCCCGTACCGGGTCTGGCTGTCGGAGATCATGCTCCAGCAAACGCGGGTCGAGACGGTCCTTCCGTACTACCGGCGCTTCCTGGAGCGCTTTCCCTCGGTCGAGGCCCTGGCCGTCGCACCGGTCGACGAGGTGCTGGCGCAGTGGTCGGGCCTGGGCTACTACCGCCGGGCGCGCCAGCTCCACGCCGCCGCCGGCCGGATCGCCCGGGAGGGCTTTCCGCAAACGGCGGCGGGCCTGGCCGAGCTGCCGGGAGTCGGCCCGTACACGGCGGCGGCGATCGCGTCGATCGCCTTCGGGGAGGCGGTGCCGGTGGTCGATGGCAATGTCGAGCGGGTGGTGGCTCGGCGCCTGGCGATGGCCGAGGATCCGAAGCGGGCCTCCGGACGCCGCCGGATCCGGGCGGCCGCCGGTGAGCTGGTCGACCCCTCGAGGCCGGGCGACAGCAACCAGGCGCTGATGGAGGTGGGCGCGACGATCTGTACGCCGCGCGCTCCCCGCTGCCTGCTCTGCCCCCTGGCGGAGAACTGCCGGGCCCGCAAGGAGGGCAACCCGGAGGGGTATCCCGTGGCGCGGAAGCGCCGGACGCCGGAGCGCGTGCGTCGGGTGGTGGCGCTGGTCGAGCGCGAGGGGCGGCACCTGCTCTTCCGGCGGCGGGAGGACGAGGAGCTGATGGCGGGCCTCTGGGAGCTGCCATGGTGTGACTCGCAGCGAGAGAGCCTGGACCGGGCGGCGCTCGAAGGCGGCCTCGGCCGGCGGTACGGAGGGCGGTGGGCGCTGGGGGCGGTGGTCGGCCGGGCACGGCACTCGATCACCTACCGGGCGATCGAGCTCGACGTCTGCCGTGCGGGGTTCGAGACGGCCGGCGCGGTCGCCGAGGGCCCGGAGGCCGGATGGTTCAGCCCCGAGGAGCTCGAGGGCGTGCCGACCTCGTCGCTGGTGGGCAAGGTCTTCGCCGCGGTCCGGGAGGACGACTAGGCCTTCGTCTCCTCCGTCCCGCCGCCGCCCGCCAGGATGTACCAGCCGATCAGCTTGTCGTCGAGCTCGCGCAGGCGCTTGGCGACCAGGGAGCACAGGAGCTTGAGAAGCGGCAGGGAGGAGACCTTCCCGATGTCGAGGATGCCGCCGAGGACCTCGCCCGGGATGGCGAGGACCACCGCGCCGCCCTCGTGGGCCCGGGCGTCGGCCGAGCGGGGCTCGCGGTCGATCAGGGCCATCTCGCCGAAGTAGTCGCCGCGCTCGAGGAACGCGAGGGCCTCCTCGCCGGCGCCGGCGATGTACTTCGAGATCATCACCCGCCCCTCGAGAACCACGTACATCTCGTCGCCCGGATCGCCCTCGCGGAACAGCACCTCGTTGGGCCCGAGCTTGCGCTCCAGGGAGAGGCTGGTCAGGAAGTTGATCTCGAGGCTCGAGAGGCGCTGCTCCTCGAAGAGCTTGCGCTTGGAGGCGAGATCGACCCGGAACTCGCCGGCGGCGGGCCCCTCGGCAGGCGGGGCCTCGGCGCCCGACGGGCGCCCGGTCTTGGAGAAGAACTGCTCGAGGCGGGAGTTGGTGGCGCGGAGCTTCCGGGAGAGGCTCTTCCAGAAGGTCCAGTAGAGGGCGAGCGAAAGGCGCCGCTCTCCATCGAGGGCGGACGCCAAGGCGACGGGGTTGAAGCCGACGAGCTGGGTGTCGCCCTCGGTGATGGCATCGCCGGAGCGCGTATTGCGGTCGACGAAGGCGGTCTCGCCGAAGAGCTCGCCGGGGCCGAGGGTGGCGAGGGCGTACTCGCCGTAGGGGGTGTGGCGGTGGATCCTCACCTTGCCGGCCTCGATGAAGTAGGCGTCGAAGGTGGAGTCGCCTTCTTTGACGACGGTGACGCCGGTGGGGTAGCGGGTGAGGGAGACGCAGCCTTCGAGGGCTTCGAGCTGGTCGTTGGTGAAGTGGGAGAACGCATCCCACCGGCGTAGGCGCTCAGGTACCTTCACGGTGCGTGGAAGTGTATCCGAAGGTTGCGGTAGAGCGGGGCGGGGGACGAGGCGGTCGAGGCGAAGGTGGGGGGACACGGCCCCGGAGGCGGTTGCTCTTCGGCGGCAAACTGCGCTGGCGAAGAGTCACGCGTCCTCCGGGACCTGCGTTCGACCGGACTCCGAAGCGTCGGGCCCGCCGCCCTTCGGGTGGGGGAGATGGGGGGGAATCGGTGGGGTCGGACTCCGCGGGCCTTCCTGATTTGCGGC
>CAZIIB010000456.1:0-2278 GCA_964539125.1 uncultured Thermoanaerobaculia bacterium
TCCTTGAGCTCGACGTAGCGCTCGGCGATCTCGCGGATCGTCCGGCGCTCGGCCTCCTCCAGAGGGCGCACCGGCCGAGCCGGAACACCGAGCGCCAGGTAGCCCGCCGGAATCCGATGTCCCGGCGTGACGACGGCGCCGGCCCCCACCTGGGCGCCCCGCTCGATCACCGCGCCGTCGAGCACCCGGGCGCCGATGCCGATGAGCGCGCCGTCCTCGATCGTGCAACCGTGGAGCACCACCTGGTGCCCGACGACCACGTCGCGTCCGATCAGCAGGGGATGGGTCTCGTGGGTGACGTGGAGGACGGAGCCGTCCTGGACGTTCGTCCGCGCGCCGATCCGGATCCAGTTGACGTCGCCCCGGGCCACCGTGTGGAACCAGAAGGAGACGTCGTCGCCCAGCTCGACGTCGCCGGTGACCACCGCCGTCGGCGCCAGGAAGACCCGCTCACCGACGCGGGGAGCGGTCGTCCCGAAGGGCTGGGCGGGCATGCGCGGGGTCCTCGGATCGGTGGCGGACCGGCGGAGAGCCGGCCGGGTCGGGCCAGGGAGCTTACCACGGAGAGGCGGCCCGCCGGGTCGCTACGACGAGCTCGCGCCGCCGGAGTCCGGCGTCGTCTTCCCGGCCGGCTTCGCCTGGGCCGGGCGGATCGAGTGGAGCATCGTCTCCACCTTCGGCCGAAGCTCGTCGAGGCGCTCCACGGGGAGGGTCGCCGTCACGTCGAGGCTGCCCTCCGGCATGGGCAGCTTGACCGCGAAGTTGACCCGCTCCCCGTGGGACCCCGACGCCGGCAGCCGGCGGACGATCCACAAGCCACGCGTGCCACCGAAGTCCTCGACCTCGCCCTCCTCCAGCGTCCAGCTTCCCTTCTTGGCCGCCGCCTGGACGTTGGCGAGGATCGCTTCGGGATCCGAGACCACCACCTTACTCGGGTGGATCAGCAGCATCTCCGGGAAGCTGTCCGGGGTGCCGGAGGGCGGCCCCAGCAGAGCGCCGGGAATCGGCAAGTCGCGACGGGGGCCCCAGTCGGCCGGGATCTCGATGGTGTACGGGAAGGGGTCCGACTCGTCGAAGGACGGCAAGCTGACGCGGGTGGTCTCGGCGGCGGCGCTCGACGGGGCGGTCCCTTGCGCGGCGTCCGCGGCGAGGGCCAGCGGAGCGACGGCCGCGGTCACCAGGAGGGCGAGGGCGCCGGCGAGCGCGCGGAGCGAAAGGGCGGACGGGCTGGGAACGTGGGGCATCGATCACTCTCCTCGAGAGGGGTTGTCTGGTTTCCCTCGTGGCGTGCGTCGGCGGTGAGAAAGCAGGATTCTTGCCAGGCCGAGACCGGCGCAGACGGCGGTACACTCCCCGCGGTGTCCACCGGCACCGGCGCGGTGCTCGCTCCGGCCGGCGGCGCGGAGGTGCCCCAAACGGACCGGAGGTGTGCCTCTTTGGCGGGCTCCGGCGACGGAAGGCGACCTGGAAGATGGCCCAACGAGCCAAGACCATTCCGGTGGAGGTGCGCTATGCCGAAACCGATCAGATGGGTGTCGTCCACCACGCCGTCTACGCGGTCTGGTTCGAGATGGCCCGCACCGCCCTCTGTCTCGAGACCGGATTCCACTATGCCGACATCGAGCGCCTGGGGTACCTGCTCATGGTCACCGGCCTCGAGGTGCGCTTCGGACAGCCCGCCCGCTACGGCGAGACGGTGGAGGTGACCTGCCGCCTCGAGCGCCTGGCGAGCCGCGGCCTGCGCTTCGGCTACGAGGTCTCCCGCGCCGGCGAGCGTCTGGCGACCGGTGCCACCGAGCACCTGTGGGTCTCCCGGGCGACCGGCCGCCCGTGCCGTATCCCCGACGTCCTGCGCCCCGGCTTCGAGGCCCTCGCTGCGGAACGTTCCCGTCCGCGCCGAGAATAGCCGCCGTCCGAGCGACGTTGAAACAGAGAGACCGGGGTCGGACCGGCGGGAGGCGCACGGCCCCTGCAACATTGGACCTCCGGCACCGTACCAGCAATCAGCGACATCTCGCCGGCGGGAGGGGTTCGCGTACCGCCGCCGCGACCTTCCAGCCCAAACCGTCTCCCCGCGAGGGATCCCAGAGGGACCACAACTCCGATGCGACCCAGCCGACCGATTCTGACCCTCTCCCCGTTGCCCCTCGCCTTTCTCCTCGCCGCCGGCTTCCTCACCGGCGGTTGCGGCGGCGACGATGCCGCCAACGGCGGTGCGGGACCGGCCTGGGGCGGCTCCCCCCCGCCGGCCGTCGTGACCACCGCGCCGGTCGAGCAG
>CAZIIB010000456.1:2288-3855 GCA_964539125.1 uncultured Thermoanaerobaculia bacterium
CGCCGTCGACGCCCACTTCGTCGGCGCCCTCGAAGCCAAGTCCGCGGCTGACCTCTACGCCCGCACCTCCGGCCAGATCGTCCAGGTCTCCGCCGACGCCGGGGATCGGGTGCACGCCGGCCAGCTCCTGGCCCGCATCGAGCCCGACGAGGCCGAGAAGAAGGTGGAGCAGTCGCGAGCGGCCCTGCGCATCGCCGAGGCCACGATCGCCCAGCGCCGCGCCAACCTGGAGATCGCCCAGGAGACGGCCAAGCGCACCCAGACCCTCTTCGACCAGGACCTGGTCTCGCAGCAAGACTACGACTCGGTCCAGGCCGACCTGGTGGGCGCCCGCTCCCAGCTCGAGCTGGCCGAAGCCCAGATCGAGCAGGCCCGAGCCAACGTATCCGCCGCCCAGCTCGAGCTCTCGAAGACCCGGGTCATCGCTCCGTTCGACGGCTGGGTGGGCAAGCGCTATCTCGACCTCGGCTCCTTCGCGTCCACCAACCGGCCGGTCTTCTCGGTGGTCGATCTCTCGACCATCAAGACCACCATCTCGATCACGGAGAAGGACGCCCGCCATGTCCACGCCGGCCAGCCGGCGACCCTGACCACCGACGCGTTCCCCGGCGAGGTGTTCAGGGGCCAGGTGGCGCGGATCGCCTCGGTCTTCGACCCGGAGACCAACACCACCGAGGCCCAGGTCGAGGTGGCGAACCCTTCGGCCCGGCTCAAGCCCGGCATGTTCGCCGACGTCGCGGTCGCGTACCGCACCGAGCCGACGGCGATTCTGGTACCCACCTCGGCGGTGGTCGACGGCCAGTCGGAGAGCCACATCTTCCTCGCCGAGAAGAGCCGCGAGCCGGGCCTCTCGCCGCGCCCTGCCGCCAGCGGTGGCGAGCCCCCGCCGAGCCCCTGGGTGGCGCACAAGGTCACGGTCCGGGTGGTGGGCACGGGTTCCGGCGGCCGCTCGGCGATCGAAGCCGAGGACACCGACACGCCGCTCACGGCCGGCAGCCAGGTGATCGTGCTCGGCCAAGAGACGCTGGCCGACGGTGCGCCCGTGACCCTCTCGGACGGTGGGGGGGGCACCGCCGCCGCGGCGCCTGAGCCCATCACGCCGGAGGCCCGCTCATGAGCCTCGCCGCGGCCAGCGTCCGCCGCCCCGTCACCACGATCATGGCCTTCCTGATCGTGATCCTCCTGGGCTCGATCGCCTTCGTTCACCTGCCGGTCGACCTGATGCCGGAGCTGGTCTACCCCACGCTCACGGTCCGCACCGACTACCCGAACGTCGGCCCGCAGGAGATCGAGGACCTGATCACCCGACCGGTCGAGCAGGCGGTGGCGGCGATCGGCGGGGTCGAGACCATCTCCTCGTCGTCGTCCGAGGGCCGGTCGTCGGTACGGATCGCCTTCACCTGGGGTACCGACCTCGACGCCGCCGCCGACGAGGTGCGCTCCCGGATCGACCGGATCCGCGGCTCGCTCCCCGACGGCGCGGAGCCGCCCACGGTCTTCAAGTTCGACCTGGCCTCTTTTCCGATCCTCTTCCTCGGCGTCTCCTCCCCCACCATGGGGCCGATCG
>CAZIIB010000457.1:0-3855 GCA_964539125.1 uncultured Thermoanaerobaculia bacterium
GAGATCGACTCGCTGCCGCTGGCCTCGCAGTCGCGCCTGCTGCGAGCGCTCGAGGCTCTCGATGCGCCGGGCCAGCTCGCCCTCGTGAGCGATCGCCGCGCCGCTCGGCGCGGGAGCCGTCTCCCGGGCGGGGGCGGCGGGTCGGGCCGGGACCCTGGCTGCTCGCGGAGACGGCTGAACGGCGGCCGACTCCTTCTGGGCCCGGACCTTGGGCGGGCGTCCGGGGCGGCTCTCCTTGCGGATCTGCCGGAAGACCGCGACCGCTTCGGGGGGGAAGCGGCGGTTGCGGCCCGATCCCACGTGGGGGATGCGATCCTCGTGTTGGTTCGAGTAGCGGGCGAGGGTCGGATACGGGATGCCCAGCTCCTCGGCGATCTCGCCCAGAGTGAGCTTGGCTTCGCCCGGTTTCGGGGCGGGAGAGGCCTTCGGGGTCGCCGCCGCAGGCTGCGCGGGGGCCGAGGCCGCCGGCCGGGGCGTGGGTGCCGCGGCCGCGGGCGCGGCGGGCACGGCTTCGGGGACCGCCTCCTCCTCGGGCTCGTGAGTCTTGGCCTTCCGGATGCGCGGCAGGGAGAGCAGCCCGAAGCCTCCGCGGCGCGGGAGGTCTCGGGTTTCCCCCTCCTCGCTCTGGATCTGCCGGAAGATCTGGAACGCCTCCTCCGGGAAGCGCTGCTGGCTTCCCGATCCCATGGAGGGGATCCGCTCGGGGTGCTCGCGCTTGTACCTGAGGAGGATCGGCATGGCGATGCCGGTCTCCTGCGCCACCTCGACGAGGGAAAAGAGCCGCGGCTCCTCAGTGGACCGGGCCTCGCGACGCTCGATGACCGTCGAATCCTCAGACATGCTGGGCACTCCTTGTTGCGGTTAGTGAAATATTCCTCTAGCCCAAACAACCCTATTATCAAAAAAAAGCCCCCCGCTTGTCAACATCCCCCTTTGCGCGATCCGGGCGCGTGGCGGGCCGCCGCCTGTCCCGCTTCCCCGAGAGCTCCGCACCCCTGGAGAAGGTCGGTGTCCGGGGGGGGTCGGCCGGCCGACCGACTCCGAGGCCCCTCGACCGTTCATCCCCTCGCCGTGAGGAGGCGCGCCGCCGTGTGGATCCGCAAGCTCGACCCCGAAGGGTTCGTCAACGCCTACAACGTCGACCTGCAGCTCCTCTACCCGTGGGAGGGGGTGGTCACCCCGCCGTTCGGTGCCGCCTGGGCGGTCCTCGCGCCGGGCGAGTCGACCAAGCCCCACGCGCACCAGGAGTGCGAGACCTTCTTCATCGCCCGGGGTCGCGGGACCATGGCGATCGGGGACGAGCGCCAGCCGGTGGAGGCGGGCGACGTCACGTTCCACCCGCCGTTCGACAACCACACCCTGACCAACACCTCGAGCGACGAGGAGCTGCTCTTCCTGACTGTCTTCTGGGAGGATCGGGAGCGCTGGGAAGAGCGTGGGGAGGAGAGCGAGTCGGAGCAGGCTCCCGCGGCCGAGACGGTCACTCGGACGCTGGTCACGGCGGCGCCACCGACCCCCAACGGCGACCTCCACCTCGGCCATCTGGCCGGACCGTACCTGTCCGGGGACATCCACACCCGCTACTTGCGGCTCCGGGGCGTGGACGCGCGCTTCGTCTTCGGCACCGACGACAACTCGCCGTGGGTCGCCGGCCTCGGCGACGAGCTCGGGCTTGCTCCGGAGGAGACCGCGCGGCGCTTCGGCGACTCGATCTTCTCCACCCTCGAGGCCGCCGGGATCGATCTCGCCGCCTCGTCCCGGGCGCATCGGGAGCGGCACCATCGCGAGGCGGTCCAGGAGGTGTTCCGCGAGCTCTACCGGCGCGGGGAGATCGTGGAGAAGGAGGTGGCGGAGGCCTACTGCGAGGCGTGCGACCGCGTGCTCGTCGAGCATCGGGTCCGGGGCCGGTGCCCTCACTGCCGCGAGGCCATGGCGGGCAACACCTGCGAGGCCTGCGGGCGGGCGAGCCGGGCGGCCGAGCTGCTCGAGGCCAGATGCGCCGCGTGCGGGGCGCAGGCCGTGATCCGGCGCAGGCCGCGGCTGGTCTTCCCGCTCGCGCCGCACGCCGAGAGGCTCCGGGAGCTCTACCGCCACGTCGAGATGCCCACCCGGCTGCGCTCCTTCTGCCAGGAGATCCTGGCCGGCGAGCTGCCGGACTTCCCGGTCACACAGCCGGGTGACTGGGGCCTCGAGGTGCCGGTCGCCGGCCACGAGGACGAGCGGATCTACGTCTGGTTCGAGATCGCCCCGCGCTACCTCGGCTACGCCCGCCAGCTCGCCGCCGGGGACGGCGGGGGCGAGGAGGGCTGGGAGAGCTGGTGGAAGGCCCCGGACGCGCGGGTGGTCCAGTTCTTCGGGTTCGACAACGTCTTCTATTACACGGTCCTCATTCCTGCGGTCCTGGCGGCCTACGACCCGGAGATCCGGCTCCCGGAGGCGTTGGTCTCGAACGAGTTCTACCGCCTGGACGGGCTCAAGTTCTCCACCAGCCGGAACCACCGGATCCTCGGGCGCGAGCTGCTCTCCGAGGTGCCGCGCGACGCCGTGCGCTTCTACCTGGCCCGCACCTGCCCCGAGCGGGAGGAGACCAACTTCACCCGCGAGGCGTTCGCCGAAACCTGCCGGCGGGAGCTCGCCGAGGGCTGGCAGGACTGGCTCGCCGAGCTGGGCCGCCGGGTCGTGGCCGGCGGCGGGGCCGTCCCCGCCACCGGCGACTGGACCGGCGAGCAGCGGCGCTTCTACGAGCGCCTGAGGACCCTGTTCGGGGAGATCGGAGAGGCCTACGAGGCCGCGGGCTTCTCGCCTCAGCGCGCCACGCGGCTTCTGGGCGAGCTGGTGCGCGAGGCCCGGCGATTCGGACGGGGCGAGGCCCACTTGGAGCGGGCGGCGTCGACCCATGGCGAGGAGCGCCGCACGGCCCTCGCCCTGGAGCTCCTGGCCGCGAAGCTCCTGGGGCTGGCGGCCGCTCCCGTGACCCCCGCCTTCTCGGAGGCGCTGTGGCGGGCGCTGGGCTACGGCCGGGGCCCGGCGGACGGCGACTGGCGGACGGCGCTCGAGTGGGTGCCGGCCGGGCAGGACGCCTCGGGCCTGGGCCGGCCGGTGGGTGCGGATCTGGGCTCCGCGTTCGAATCCGCGAACAAGGCGGGTCTCGTTGTCACGAATTGAGTGGCCACCGCACCTTCAGGATGAGTTCAAGCGGCGATCCAGTCGATCGGTCCCTGGAGTGTCGGGCCGGCTCGGGTCGCGGCCCCGTCTCGGCGAGGCAGGCACGCCGCGGCGGGATCTCTCGGGACGAATCGAAGGCATGATCGAGGAGACGGTTGCTATGAGTGAGACGGCGGCGTGCGAGACAACGGCTGGCGAGGACGCGTGTTGGGGCTACCAGCTGATCATCGACTGCTTCGGCTGCAGCGAGGAGATCTGCTGCGATCTGGACAACGGCTACGAGTTCCTCGACCAGATCTGCGCCCATCTGCACATGACCAAGCAGACCCAGCCCTACATCTTCAAGACCTGTGAGCGCGCCTTCCCCGGCCGCCCGGGGTACAGCGGGTGGGTCCCCATCATCGAGAGCGGCATCCAGATCCACACCTCCGCCAGGAACCGTTTCGTGAGCGTCGACGTGTACTCGTGCCGGAAGTTCGACTCCGACGAGGTCGTGGCCTACGTGAAGCGCTGGTTCGGCGCCCGCGACGTCGAAACGCAGTTCTTCCACCGCGGCCGGAACTACCTGGCCCACCGCGCCTCGGCCGAGGCGCGGGATCGGCAGCGCAAGCCCACCGCTGTCGCCGCGACCGCATGAGAGCTCGTGAATGAATCGCCGACCTACTGCGGGCGCCCCCGAATCCCCCCTCG
>CAZIIB010000458.1:0-3851 GCA_964539125.1 uncultured Thermoanaerobaculia bacterium
CGACATCCGCCAGGCCGAGGAGATGTGGGTCCAGGGCGCGGGCGACTACAAGGTCCACGTCTTCGTCATCAAGCCCCACGACTTCGATCCTTCGAAGAAGTACCCCCTGATCTTCAACGTCCACGGCGGCCCCCAGGGCGCGTTCATGGACTCCTTCCGCGGCGACTGGCAGGTCTACCCGGGCAAGGGCTACGTGGTCGCCTTCGCCAACCCCACGGGCTCGACGGGCTACGGGCAGGAGCTCACCGAAGCGATCAGCGGCGACTGGGGCGGGCGGGTGTTCGACGACCTGATGAAGGTCGCCGATGCGGTCGAGAAGCTTCCCTACGTGGACAGCTCGCGCATGGGCTCCATGGGCTGGTCCTACGGCGGCTACATGATGATGTGGTTCGAAGGGCACACCCACCGCTTCGCGGCGAGCGCCTCGATGATGGGGGTCTACGACCTCGAGGCGATGTACGGCGCCACCGAGGAGCTCTGGTTCCCGGAGTGGGACCTGCGCGGCACGCCCTGGACCTCGGATCTCTACACCCGCTGGTCGCCGTCGGAGTTCGTCGAGCAGTTCAAGACCCCCTGCCTGGTGATCACCGGCGAGAAGGACTACCGGGTGCCCTACACCCTCTCCCTGGAGTACTTCACCGACCTCCAGAAGCGGGGCGTTCCCTCGAAGCTCGTCGTCTACAAGAAGTCCGGCCACTGGCCGAGCTGGTACGAGATGGCCTTCTACTACGACGTCCACCTCGACTGGTTCCACCAGTACCTGGGCGGCGGCGAGGCTCCGTGGGACGTCCAGGCCTTCGCCAGAAACCAGGTGTTCAAGGACGAGGCGAAGAAAGGGGAGGAGGCGAAGAAGGAGTGAGGAGTCGATTGGGGCCATCGATGTGGTAGCATCTGATGCATGCGCACCACGCTGAACATCTCCGAGGACGTGCTCTTTGCCGTGAAGGAGCGGGCGCGCAGGGAGAAGCGGAGCGCCGGCGACGTGCTCTCGGACTTGGCGCGCGAGGCGCTCACCGGGAGCCGGCGAGGTCGGAGTGCGAGCGGAGCCGGCGAGGTCGCGGAGCCTGAGAGCTTCTACGGCTTCGAGCCGCTGCCGCACCGGGGACCGGCGGTCTCGAACGAGCTGATCGACCGGTTGCGCGAGGAAGAGCCGGAGTGAGCCGGGCGCTTCTCGACGTCAACGTGCTCCTCGCGCTCCTCGACGGCGACCACGTCGACCACTCGAGAGCGCGACGCTGGCTCGAGCGCGAGATCGGCGGCGGCTGGGCCTCGTGCGCGATCACCCAGAACGGCTTCGTCCGCATCCTCAGCCAGCCGCAGTACCCGAGCCCGGTGCCGGTGGCCGAGGCCGCCGCCCGGCTGGCGCGGGCCACCGGCAGCGAGCACCACGCCTTCTGGCCCTGCGACCTGAGCCTGCTCGATGCGGGGCTCGTCGACCGCTCACGGGTACACGGCCCACGCCAGGTCACGGACGTCTACCTCCTGGCCCTGGCGGTCCATCACGAGGGCCGCTTCGTCACCTTCGACGACCGCATCCCCCTGGAGGCCGTCCCCGGCGCCACGCCGGAGCACGTCGTGGTCCTCTGATCGTGTGAGCGCGGCCCAGCGTCGAAGGAACGAGACGGCAGGCGGCCGGCTCGGATCGCCGGCCAGGTGCGGTCTTCGGTTGCTGGCCCTACTATGTCAAAAACTGTGTTCTTGAAGAGCTCCACAGCACGGACACAGGAGGAGAGTGCGGACGAGGGGTCGAGCGTGGAGCCAGCGCTGTGGGACGATGGAGGTGGGGTCATTTCGCGCAGAACGCCGCGGCGGCTCCTCGGGGCCGGAGGGCGTCGGGTAGGGGAGCGGCTCGGAGGAAGGAGACTCCCATGGGTGCGGTCAGCGTACGCTACATCGTCCACGACGTGGACGCCGCCATCGGCTTCTACTGCGAGCACCTCGGCTTCGCGGAGGTGATGCATCCGGCCCCCGCCTTCGCCATGCTCTCCCGTGGCGACCTCCGGCTCCTGCTCTCGGCGCCGAGCGGGCAGGCCGGCGGCGGCCAGATCCTCCCCGACGGCACCCGGCCCGAGCCGGGCGGCTGGAACCGGATCTCGCTCCAGGTGGACGACCTCGCGGCCACGGTGGAGCGGCTGCGCTCGGCGGGGGTCCGCTTCCGCAACGAGATCGTGACGGGAGTCGGGGGCAAGCAGGTCCTGGTCGAAGACCCCTCGGGCAACCCGGTGGAGCTCTTCGAGCCGACCCGTCCGGAGGCGCGCCTGTAGGCCGGGCCGGCTCAGGCTCCCGTCCTGCGCGGCGCCGCGGTCCGGAAACATCCCGGGCTCCAGGCGAGTATGTTCCTGTAGCTTGCGCTGTTCACCGACCTCCCCTGGCGAGGAGGGGCGATGAACCGATTCACAGCTTGGGCGTCACCCGGTCTGTTCGCCGCGCTCGTGGTGGCGGTCGCCGGGCCTCCGCTCCTGGCCCAGGGTCCGAGCGTCGCGTACTACTACCAGCCCGGCCTGGCCCTGCCCTGGGCGGCGTGCTCGGTCTCCATGGGAGGCGGCTCGCGCTTGCCGCTGCCGTTCCTGCCCGTGGTGGTCGACGGCGCCCACGCACCCGTCGGAACGGCCGGCTACACCCTGGACGTGGCCGTGGACGCTCCCATGGTCTTCGTGGGGGACGGCGTCGTGAGAGAGGGCTGGGACGCCTACCGGCACACCTGGGCGGGAGACGGCGAGCCGCTCGACGTGGCCGGCAAGGCGGTCGTCCTGTGCTACGACTGTCGGCCTCCGGCCCCCGGCGGCGGACCGCAAGCGTCCGAGGAGCCGCCGCCGCTCGCGGAGCGCCTGGCGGTGGCGGCGCGCCGGGGCGCGGCGGCGGTCGTCGCCTTTTCGGTCGGCCGGGACGCGCCCTTCCTCGTCCTCGCACCGGACGGCGTCCCCGACCCCGAGATCCCGGTCATCTCGCTATCGCGTCCCGGCGCGGTGTCCCTCTTCGAAGCGGCGGGAGCCGGCGGCGAGAAGCTCCTGGACGAGCTGGCGAGCGCCGCCGAGCCGCCGCCCAGCCGGGAGCTCATCACGCGTCTCCAGCTCCGGATCGAGGGTGCCTTCGAGCGGGTCGAGACCCGGCACTTCGCCTTCTCCTTCCGCGGCTCCGTGATCTCCCGACGGGACGTCGAGTCCGTCGCGGCGGTCCACGAGAAGTGCCTGGTGGCCATCGAAGCGGCGCTGGGCCGGGCCGGCGACCCGCCGCTCCCCGCCGCCCACGTCGTCTACTTCACGGGCTTCGACGCCAAGACCTTCTACACGCACCACTGGGGATCGGGTCTGGCGAGCGGAGGCGGGGTCTTCCTGATCTGGCCGGGTCCCGAGGTCGATCCGGGGCTGATCGCCCACGAGCACACCCACACCTTCGTCGGCAACGCGTGGGGAGCGTCGAGCTCCTTTCTCGGCGAGGGGGTCGCCCGTTACATGGAGGCGCGCGTGACCGATCCGGCGAAGAATCGCACCGAGACCCTCCGCTACCTCGACGAAGGCAAGCTTCCTCCGCTCGCGGCGATGCTCCCCATCGACGTGGGCAGTGACGAGCTGACTCCAATGGCCTATCCGGCGGCGGGGGCGTTCGTGGAGTACCTGCTCGACACGTACGGTCTCGGCGTCCTGCGCTCGGTCTACGAGCTCGAGGGACGGAGCCTCGAGGAGAAGAGGGCGCGGGACACCTGGGAGAGCGTTCTGGGTGAGCCCCTGGAGCGCGTGGATCGGGAGTGGCGGCGCTGGCTCCGAGCCGCCGAGACCGGAGGCCGGCTCGAACCGCGGACGGGCACGAGCCCGCCCTGACCCGGTCTCCTCCCCGGAACGGGTAGGGGACGC
>CAZIIB010000459.1:0-3845 GCA_964539125.1 uncultured Thermoanaerobaculia bacterium
CCCGATCCCGCAAGGAGGAATACGCTCCATGCAGAATCCGTCGAAGGATAGCAAGAAGGTCTCGCGTCAGCCCTTCCCGTCGCAGGTCGATTCCACATCGGCTCGCGGCCCTCTCTCATCCGCTTCATCGGTTGCCGCGGCTCCCGCCGCACCCGCTGCCCCCGCGCCGCCGCCTCGAGGTCCCGGTGCGGTTCCGGATGGCGCCGCTCGTTCCGGCCGCTCGCTGAAGCTTCCCGGGAGCGCCTTTTCCGAGTCGTTTCTGGCGCGGCTGCGGCTGCTCGGCCGCTCTACCGGTTGAGCGCGAAGCCGAAGTCCCACGGCTCGTTCACCCTGCACCGGGCGCGGCGCTTCTTGGGGCACCTGTCCCGGGGCGTCGGGAGCCTCTCGCCGGAACGCCGCGAGGCTCTGGTCACGAGCCTGGAGCTGGCGCGCTACCTGGCCGCCAACCCGGGCGCCCTGGCGCTGATCCTGGAGTCCGCCGGGCCGGAGGCCCTGCCGGTCCTCGGCCGGGCCCTCGCCAGGAGAATCGAGGCTGCGCTTTCCTGAAGCGCTGAGCTGGTAGCCCGTGGGAGGGGCCGAGACGCCTCCTCCACGGGCTGCCCGCCGATTCGGGCGCTAGAATCGTAGGGGCCCCATGAGCACGCGAGTCCAGCTCCCGCCGAGATGGGTCAGGTATCTGACTCACCAACCCGAATCGAGGATGGGGTATCAGCGTGTGAACGTCGTTCTCGACGATGGCACCACGCTCGAGAATTGCGTGGTCTTCAACGCCGAGGAGATCGAGCTACCCGACGGGTTCGCCGGAAGGCGTATCGAGCAGATGACGCTCGTGGGCTCAGCTCGGCCTCACCACCCGGCCACGCGATAGAAGGTCGGTTGTCCCGCGGGCCTGCCGGGCTTGGCCGCCCACTCTCGGGACTGTCGCCACGGGCTGCGAGCTGCCAGCACTCCCAAGGCATCGCCGACGCTAGAGACCCACCTCCTGGAGAGTCTTCGCGCCGAGGGCCCGCTGGTGGAGGCGGGAGAGCTCCTCGGTGGAGGCGATGGAGTCGAGGCGCTCCTTGGTCTGCTGCGAAAGCGGCCCGAAGCGGCGTTCGAGCAGCTCGGTCAGGAAGGCGCGCATGCCCTCGACACGTCCCTTTTCGATGCCCTCTGCCTTCAGCGTGTCGGCCCAGGTCATCTCCATGGTCCTCACCTCCTCGTTCGCTTCGGCGGCGAGGAGCTTCTGGTAGTCCTCTCGCGCCGAGTCGTCCAATTCTACGTAGGTCTCCACGATGCTGGCCAACAGGAACCTCCTCGCCTCGTCGACCTCGGCCCGTCCGACCTTGCGAAGGCACTCGATCCGGTGCTCGGGCGCGGAGAGGTTTCCGGGGTCCATGAGGGCGGCGAGGGCTGCCGCGAGAGCCTCGGGCCGCGCGAGGTACTCGACCGCTCGGCTCCGGGAGAGGCCGAACGCCCAATAGGTAAACGTCGAGAGCTGACGGCGGCCGACCCTCCTCTCGACCACGATCTCCGTCACGTCGGGTTCGCCTCCCTGGAGGTATAAGACGACCGGGACGACGAGTTCTGGTCACGGAGCGCAAGCTGCATCGAATACCGCCACATCCGGTCGTCCATCGAGCTGCCTCTGAGGACGCAAGATGGGCCATTGAATCTCCCGCCCAACCTCCAGGCGCGTGGTACTTTCCCCTGCGCCATGACCATCCACACCGACGACGAGCTCCAGGCCTTGCGGCGGGTCGGGCGGCTGGTGGCCGACGTGCTGCGGGCGATGGAGGAGGGGGTCCGCCCCGGTGTGACCACCGCGGAGCTCGACGAGCTGGCGGGGCGCCGGCTCGCGATGGCGGGCGCCCGCTCGGCGCCGCGGCTGGTCTACAGCTTTCCGGGCGAGACCTGCATCAGCGTCAACGACGAAGTGGTCCACGGCATCCCCAAGGAGGTGCCCCTGCGGGCCGGCGACGTCCTGAAGCTCGACGTCACGGCGGAGCTCGGCGGCTACATGGCGGATGCGGCGCGGACCGTGATCGTCGGGGACGAGGGCGGGCTCGGCGCTCGCCTCGCCGGGTGTGCCCGGGCGGCGTTCCGGAAAGGCCTACAGCGGGCTCGACCGGGAAACCGGGTGCGTGAGATCGGCGGGGCCGTGGAGGCAGAGGTCCGGCGTCGGGGCTTTTCCGTGATCCGGGAGCTCGCCGGCCACGGCATCGGCCGGACGATCCACGAGGAGCCCTCCGTGCCCAACTACTACGCCCGCTCCAGCCGCGACGTGCTCGAGGAGGGCATGGTGCTCACCATCGAGCCGCTGATCTCCGCGGGCTCCGGCACCGTGGTCCTGGACTCGGACGGCTGGACCGTGCGCACCCGCGACCGCTCCCCGGCCGCGCACCACGAGCACACCCTGGTCATCACCCGCGGCCGCCCGATCCTCCTCACCGCGGCGTAGCGGTCAGCTCCCGGGCTCACCCGCGCTCGCCGGATACGTCGCCTGGAGGTACCCGATCACGGCCTTGCGGATGTCGCCGTCGGAGCCGGCCACCGTCACCTCGGGATTGTCGGGGTTCAAGTAGTCGAGGCCGCGCTCCTTGCCGGAGAGGAGGTAGTCGTTGAGGACCACGCGGTAGGTCGCCGCCGGGTCGAGGGGTTGCCCGTCGACCTGCCAGCCGCCGCCCGGCGCCGCGGCCACGCCGGCCGTCTGGAGGAAGCCGCCCTCGCCCCGGTTGGCCAGACCCTGGTCGAGGACCTTGGCGAGCAGGGCCCCGGTCAGATCCGCCTCCACCACCTGGCCGCCGAAGGGGAGGATACGGATCACGTCATACTGGGTGAGCGGGCCGGGCGGCAGCACGTCGTCGATCCGGATCGAGCCGGCGTTGTAGACCGCGACCTGGGCGTCCGGAGCGGCCTCGCGCATCGCCCGGGCCACGAGGTCGGTGAGCTTCGTGGAACCATTGCGCACGCTCGCCTCCCGCCCGTCGAGGGCGATCGGCACCTGCGCCACCACCGCCTCGGGCTCGAAGCCGCTCGCGCGGAAGCCGGCGTAGGCCAGGTCGACCCAGTGCTGGACCACTGCGTCGACCTTCGGATCGGCGGGGATGGCGTCGGTGATCAACTGGAGGTGCGGCGTGATGGTGAGCTTGCCGGTCGCCGTGTCGTAGGCCAGGTGGTGGACGTAGACCGACCGGACGTTGGCGTCGGCCTTGAAGACCGGCGTGAAGCCGGGGCCTCGCCAGCGCTGGTAGTTCTCGTGCTCGTGGCCCCCAAGGACCAGGTCGATCTCGGGGATCTGCTCGATCGCCTGAACGTCCTGGGCGATGGCGAGGTGGGTGAGGGCGATCAGGACGTCGACCTTGGGCGGATCGCCGTCCTTGAGCTCGTGGGCCTGACGCACGAGCGACTCGATCGGATCGGAGATCCGGGCATAGGAGGGCTCGCCGAACTGGATCGTGGCGCCGATGAGGCCGATCCGTACCTTCGGGCCACCTTCCTTGCCGACCGTGAGAATTTCGTACGGCGCGACGCCCGGAATGGGACCGCCCGACGGCAACGTGACGTTTCCCGAGAGCCAGCCGAAGCGCGACTCGGAGAGGCGGTCGTAGAAGGCCTTCTCGGGGATGTCGAACTCGTGGTTGCCGAAGGTCGCGTAATCGATCCCCACGGCGTTGAGCACGGCCACCATCTGCCGCCCGTTCAGGCGCTCCCCGTCCACCGTGGCGGTGCCCATGGCCGACGGGCTGAAGAGATCTCCCGCCAGAAGGGCGAAGGTGTGCCCCGGGTTCTCGGCGCGCAGCCCCTCGAGCACGGTCGCCACCCGGGCGAGCCCGCCGCTGCGGCCCCCTTCGACCGGCGTGATC
>CAZIIB010000460.1:0-3829 GCA_964539125.1 uncultured Thermoanaerobaculia bacterium
AGGCTGTGCGCGGTCCTCGACGTCCTCCGGCGGGAGCCCCCGGCCCTCCGGGGTCGATGGTTGGGGCAGGTGGTTGAGGCTGTGCGCGGTCCTCGACGTCCTCCGGCGGGAGCCCCCGGCCCTCCGGGGTCTGCTGACTGGGGAGGCTGTTGGAGAGGGGGCGCCCCCCTCGGCTTCAGCCCTCCTGTTCACCCCGGTGCGCCCGCTCGAGCTCGGGGAGATCGAGCTTCTTCATCTGGAGGAGGGCCTTCATGACGCGCCGGGCCTTGGCCGGGTCCGGGTCGCCGAGGAGCCTGGGCAGAGCGCTCGGGACCACCTGCCAGGAGAGGCCGAACCGGTCCTTGAGCCAGCCGCACTGCTGAGCTGCCGGGTCGCCGCCCTCGGAGAGCTTCTCCCAGTAGTGGTCGATCTCCTCGGCCGTCTCGCAGGTGACCTGGAACGAGACCGCCTCGGAGAACTTGAACATCGGTCCGCCGTTCAAGGCGGTGAAGGGCTGGCCGGCGAGCTCGAAGGCGACGGTCATCACCGAGCCGGCGGGCTTGCCGTGGACCTCCCGGCCCTCCTCGCCGTAGCGCGAGACGTGGGTGATCTTCGAGTCCGGGAAGATCCCGGTGTAGAGCTCCGCCGCCTCCTCGGCCTCGGTGTCGAACCAGAGGAAGGGGGTGATCTTGTGAACGGTGGGCATGGTGCCGTGCTCTCCTCTAGTGGTTCGGCGAGTACGTCGTCTTCAGGAGCTTCAGGTACTCGGCGAGGGGAGGCAGGCCGACCTCGGCCCGCCGCTCGTCGACGTGGGCCTCGTCCTCGATCGGCTCGAGAGCCGGCTCACCGTCCTTCCACTCGCTCGGTGGCCTGGCCTGCGTGCCGTACACCTGCGGCTTGCCCTGTCCCACGCGGACGCGGTCGAGGAGCAGGGCGTAGTCCTGCCCCGCGAGCTCGCCTCGCTTGTACGCCGCTTCGACGAGCGGCAGCATCTCCTCCTGGAACCCGAGGTCCGCGTGCTGCACGAGGAGGAAGGCGGCCTCCGAGCCGTCCCGGCCGACGAGCTCCGGACCGGGCCAGCCGTGCTCGCGGACGATCTCCTTCATCCGCGCCAGGTTGGAGGCGTCGATGGCCCGCATGCGCTCGAGGACCGCGGGGTCCGGGTGCTCGGCGCCCTTCGCGATGAGCTCGTGCCGGATGGCCTGGTCCTTTGCGACCCGCTCCAGGAGCTCCTGCCGGAGGGCGGGCTTGGAGACGGCACGGACTGGGTCGATCGCCAAAGCGGGAGCGCCGGCCACGAACGACGAGATCAACCCGAGAGCCAGCGTCCGAACGATCTTCATGCGCGTCTCCATGGATTCGTGGCCGGCCACCCTCGACATCGCCTCGAGAGTCTACCCCGCCTGTTGACGCCTTCCCTGTGGGCGGCGGAGGGACTCCTGCCTGCCGCGGTGCTCTCGACCGGGTTTATACTGAGTGCTGAAAGGCTCAGAACGGCTCGACCGGCGAGGACTCAGAGCGCCTCGGAGAGCTTGTGGCGCAGTCGCGACGTCGGCGCGAGGGCAGGCGAAACGGGAAAGCTCTGCGCACCTCGGTGACCAGCCCAGCCGCAGACAGGTGGCTCCGCGTCCTCCTGGGGGCGTTCGTCGTGCTCCCGCCCCTGGTGATCTTCGGCGGCACCGAAGGCGGAGTGCCCTTCACCATGTATCGCGAGCCGAAGCTCGCCGCTCTCGGGTGTCTGGGTTGGGGCCTCGCCGTGACCTTCTTCGTCGTCCGAGCGCCTCGGCTTCGGCCGGGTGCCCTCCGGAGGACCCTCGGCACGCCGTTCTTCGCCCTGTTTCTCTCGTTCCTGGTCTATGCGGGAGCGAGCCTCGGCTGGGTTCGGGTGCCGGAGAACCACCTCTACGAATGGCGCCAGTACCTGCTGCTCTTCGTAGTCTCCGTCGGCCTCGACGCCTGGGCGCGGGAGTCCGAAGGAATCCAGCGGATCGTGCGCCTCGGGCTCGTCCTCTCGCTGGTGCCGGTGGTGGTCGTGGGGTACCTCCAGCTCGCCGGTCTCTTCCCCTTCCTGGATCCCATCGACCCGGGATACGGCGTGCGCCACGCCTCTCTCATGGGGTACAAGAATCCCATGGCGCTGGCGGTGGCGGGCCAGCTCTTCCTGCTCGCCGGCGCGGCGGCGGAGATGCTGGGATCGCGGCGGCGCTTCGTGGTGCGCCTGATGGTGGCGACGTACATGGGCGCCGTGCTCCTCTACCTCGTCACGCTCCAGAGCCGGACGGCGGTGGTGGCGACGGCCGGGGCCACGAGCCTGGTGATCGCCCTCCACGCGGCGCGAAACCGCCGGTTCCCGGGTGGCGCGAAGGCTCTGGCCTTGCTGATCGCCGCGGGCGTGACGCTGGGCGCCGTGGTCGTCGCCAACCCGACGCTCCGGGCCCGTTTCGCCACCGTCGGCGCGTACCTCGCCCGACCGGCGTCGCTGCTCGACTCCGACCGGGGCGTCTACCTCCGCAACACGCTGGTGATGGTGGCGGACCGGCCGTTCGGCGTCGGCCTGGGCGACTGGCAGACCTGGTACCCCGTCTACCGGCGCTACGACCGATATCGGGCCTACGACGAGACCTTCCAGGTGCGTCGGGCCCACGGCGACCACGTTCAGCTCCTCGGCGAGCTGGGCTGGCCGGGGCTCGCGCTCTGGTGGGCTCTGCTCGCCGCGGCCCTGGTGCCGCCGCTCCGGCGGTTCTGGCGCCACGGAGAGACCCGCGACCTCTTCCTGGTGGGTCAGCTCGCGGTGTTCATCCTGGCCATGGCGGGAGACTACGTGGTGGAGCTGCCCTACCACAAGCTCCAGCTTTTCCTGGTCTGCTTCCTCGCCGTCTCTTCAGGCCGCGAGGCGGCGCGCCGCGAGCCTCGGCTCGAGCTCCGGCGTCCGAACCGGGTCGGCCGGCTGGGACGTGGACTCGGCGCGGTGGTCCTGGTTTTCCTCGGGCTCTTCCAGATGGGCTGGTACGCAGGCCTGGCCTGGCGAAGCGTGGCCGCGGCCCGCCTGGAGGTGTCCTACCGCTCGAAGCCCGGGACCGCCTCCGCCGCGGCGGAAGCCCTGGACCGGAGGGCCCGGCTCGGGCGCCGGTTCACAGCCACCGTTCCGGGTTGCCCGGTGCCTCCGGGACACGCCAAGACCTTCTTCCGTGCCTATCTGGTCCTCGCCCACGACGCGGCGGTCCGGGGCGACCTCGACGGAGCCCTCGACGCCCTGCGCCACGCGCTCGCCCTCAACCCCTTCCAACCCGTCGCCTTCCGGCTTTGCAGCGAGATTTTCCAGCACGAAGCGCCCGAGAAGGCGCGCCGGTGCGCGGAAGTCCATGACTACGTGCTCCACGAGGCTTCGAACGGTTTCGACCGCCCCTATCCTCGCTTTCTCGAGCGCTGAAATGAAACGCGATAGGAGAGCACAGCTGCTTAGGAGGCGCCCGGAAATGACGTCGATTCGATTCTCCGCGCTCGGAGCCCTGTTGTTCCTCGTCCTCGCTCTCGGCGTAGCTCGCGGCGCCACCGCGGCCGCGGCTCCGGCGAACCTGTCGGTCACCGACGACGACGGAGCCACTCGAGTGATCGCCAGCCGCGACGTGGAGTACGTGCTGACGGTGGCCAACGCGGGCCCCGGGGTCGCTGCCGGAGCGCGGGTCTACGACCTGCCGCCTCCGGAGCTCGAGGCGGTCGTCTGGCGTTGCATCGCCCACGGCGGCGCAAGCTGCGCGCAAGGGGCCTCGATCTCGAGTCTGGATGGCACGGGCGCTGTCGACCAGGAGATCTACCTGCCTCCCGGCGGCAGCCTCGTCTTCAAGCTCGG
>CAZIIB010000461.1:0-3820 GCA_964539125.1 uncultured Thermoanaerobaculia bacterium
GGACTTGCCGACGATGTTGGCGAAGGAGTAGCGCTCCCGGAGCTGCTCGCGCAGGGTGCGGTTCTCGGTGGCGAGGCGCCGCTGCTCGAGCCCCTTGCGAACGGTGAGCAGCACCTCCTCGTTCTTGAACGGCTTGGGGATGTAGTGGAACGCCCCCTCCCGCATCGCCTCGATGGCCCCCTCGATCGAGGAGTACGCCGTCACCACGACCACGACCTGCTCCGGATGCCGGCGGCCGATCTCGTGCAGCACCTCCTGACCGCTCATGCCGGGCAGCATGAGGTCGAGGAGCACCAGGTCGACGTCCTCGTCGTCGAGCATCTGGAGGCCTTGCTCGCCGGTGAGCGCGGAGAGCACGTCGTAGCCTTCCCGCCGAAGGAGCGAGGAGAGGATGTCCTGGAGGACCTCCTCGTCGTCGATGATGAGAATGCTCATGGTTGCGATGCGGGCCGCTCGCTCGGCCCGGAGCCGGCCGTACGCCCGTCGTCACCACCTTCCTCGGCACGCGGCGTGGAACCGTTCCGGGCGAGCGGCAGCTCGAAGACGAACCGGCTGCCCCGCCCGAGCTCGCTCTCGACGCTCATCGTGCCGCCGTGCCGGCACACGATGTCGTAGCTGATCGAGAGTCCCAGGCCGGTACCCCCCCGGTCGACCTTGGTCGAGAACAGGGGCTCGAAGATCCGCTCCAGCTTCTCGGGCTCGATGCCGTGGCCGGTGTCGGCCACGACCACCCGGGCGACGTCCTCCTCGGCCGAGGCCTCGACGGTGAGCGTGCCGCCACCCGCCATGGCGTCGATGGCGTTGAGCGCCAGGTTGGTGATCACCTGCTGGAGCTCGCCGTCGCTGCCGTCGACCACCAGGGGGGAGTCCGGCAAGCGCAGCTCCAGGGCGACCCGCCGCTTCTCGCGGCGAGGATCGACCAGGTCGAGGGACTCGGCGATCAGCGGGCCGAGGTCCACCGGGTGGCGCTCTTCGTCCCGGTTGCGGGCGAACTCGAGGAGGCTGTTGACGATCCGCGCGGCCCGGAAGGTCTGGCGCTCGACCTTTCTCAGGATCTCGTGGCGCGGGTCGTCCTCGGGGGTGTCGGCGAGGAGCATCTGGGCGTAGCTCGAGATGCCGGTGATCGGAGTGTTGACCTCGTGGGCGACGCCGGCGGCGAGGAGCCCGAGGGCCGCCAGCCGGTCCTTCTCGCGCAGCGCCTTCTCCATCGCCGCGCGCTCGGAGACGTCGTGGACCACCAGGATGCGCAGCTCCCGGGCCTCGGGGTCGCCGCCGACGGCGCCTCCCGGGAGGTGGAACCCGGCGGCCGAGAGCTGGAGGTGGCGCTCCCGGCCCCCGTGGTCGCAGTAGCTCACCTCGACGATCCCCTCGCCAGGCTCGGGCAGGGGATCGATGGGGAGCAGTCCGCCGACCGGCTCGCCGGCGAGGCTCGCGCGCTCGCGCCCCACGAGAGCCGCGAAGGCGGCGTTGGCAGACCGGATCCTTCCGTCGCCGGTGAGCACGGCGATGCCCGCGGGCGAGGACTCGATGATCCCCTCGCTGAAGCTCTGGAGCCGCACCACCTCCTGGAGCTGGTTCTGGAGCTGGTCGACGAGGCGGGCGTTCTCGATGGCCAGGGCGGCGCCGGAGAGGAGGTTGCGGACCAGGTCGAGGTCGTCGCTCGAGAGGGGCAGGTCGCCGGTCCGGAAGGTGGCGACCAGCAGCCCGACGGGCACGCCCCGCACGGTCAGCGGGAACGCGTAGCGGTAGCCGCCCAGGAACAGGCGCTGCCGCGGGCTCAGGCGACCGGCGGGCAGCGAGATGCCGCTCAGCGCCTCGACCTCGCGCCGCCAGAAGTCGGAGCCGAGCTCGGCGAGGGCGATCTCCTGCGGGCCCTTGAGCTCCGGAAGCACCGGTAGCAGGCGGGCACCGTCGGCGAGGTAGAGGTTCGCCCCCCGGAGCTCGATGGCGTCCGTCAGATCTTCCAGGAGCTCCCGGCTCAGGCGGTCGAGGTCCCGCTCGTGGAGGAGCTCGCGCCCGAGTCGCTCCAGCGCCCGTCGCTTGGCGATCGAACGGCCGTACTGGAGACGCTCGAGCACCGTGCCCACCTGGCGCCGGGCGGGCAGGAGCATGGTCGCGATCACCAGCCCCGAGCCGAAGGAGAGGAAGTCGCGCACGAGCCCCAGCCCCTCCGAGACGCCGCGGCTGATCGCCAGGTGCGCAAGGGCGAAGGCACCGCCCGCCAGCAGCACGGTGAGCGCCGTCGACACCGTCTCTCTCACGACGACGCCGATGTCCCAGAGCTTGTAGCGCAGGATCGCCCAGGCGAAGGTCAGCGGCACGACCGCCAGCGGCAGCACGGCCAGCACCGTCAGCAACCGCGGCAGGCCGGCGCCCAGGCTGAAGGGCACGACGTAGAGCAGGAGGAACGGCAGGTAGCCCACGCCCAGGCCGATGGCGATCCACTGGAGCTGACGGTGCTCCTCCCAGTCCCGGTGGCGCCCGAGACGGTAGACCAGCACGCCCAGGGCCGCCAGGGCGAAGCTCACCAGATGAAGGAGGGTCGCCCGGTCGAGGAGCGGGAGCAGGCTCTCCGCGGTCGGCACCGCCACCTGGCGGCCGGCGGAGACCATCAGCCCCACCTGGAGCGTCAGGAGGACCGCGGCGGGCAGGTAGAGGAACGGTGTCCACCGGATGCGCCTCGCGGAGCGGTCTGACCGGTCGGAGGCCACCAGGGGCGTGGGGAAGACCAGGAAGAGGTGCAGAGTCAACGGGGGCAGGACCGCGCGGGCGACCTCCTCGGCGGCGTAGAGCAAGCGTCCGGTGGCGTCGGCGACCCCCGAAGGCGTGAACAGGTAGACGACCGCCGAGGCCAGGCACCAGAGGTAGAAGAGGAGGGATTCACGCCGGCGCTCCCGCAGGGCGGTGTAGGCGCCGATCAGGAGGTAGAGAACGCCGATCAGGGCCAGGACGAGGTAGACCCAGTCGACCTGGAGCGGCGGCCGGTGGTACGTGGTCTTCTCGACCGCCCCGCCGCGCATGACGACCAGGTCAGCGCGCGGGGAGCTGCGGAGGATATCGCCCAGGGCCGCCACCTCGGAGCCTCCCGCGAGGAGGATCTGATCCCCCGGCTGGAGGCCGGTCCCGGGGGCCTCGACTGCGGTGACGGTCCAGCCTCCGGCCGAGCGGTGGGCCTCGAAGCCCAGCGGCTGGAAGGTGGCGACGGCCCGGCTGAGGCTGACCGCCCCGAGCGCCGCCACCAGGAGGGCGGCGACCAGGGCGACCGTCAAGGGGCCGTTGACTCGCGGACGGCTCATAGCGCGTACAGATTCCTCCATCGGAGCCAGAGCACGATCTGTGCCACCGGAACGGAATCTTGAATCCTCCGAAATCACCCGCAGCGGGCTGTTCTCGAGCCGCGCATCCATTTCATTGGACTATATCCGGTGAATTGGATTCAATTCCCTGACCCGGAGGGGGCGAAGACCCTCCGAGACCCGCGGAATCAGTGGCTTACGAGATGGAAGCAGGTGCTTGGAGCGGCCGCCGGGCAGGCGGGGGGCCGCCGGCCTCAGAACCGGACGGCGAAGCCGCCGAGGACGCGGCTGCGGAGCTCGTCGTTCTTCGCGGTGCTGGGGCCGAACAGGGCGGAGCCGCGGCTCACTTCCATGTTCAGCTTGACGGCCCAGTCGGCGGCCAGGTCGAGGAGGATGTTGAGGTCCTGCGTGAGCATGAGCTGGAGGCGCTCGATCTCCAGCCGCGGAGGCGCCTGGCCGGCCGCCCCCTGGGCGCCGCCCAGGGGCTGGAGGTCCTGCTCGAGGTGGTGGAAGGAGATGAACAG
>CAZIIB010000462.1:0-3820 GCA_964539125.1 uncultured Thermoanaerobaculia bacterium
GTGCTTCCTGGTGGGGGGGGGGGGGGGCGGGGGCCGGCCGGTGGTGGCGCCTTTGTCCGCCCGGCGGCGCCGGTCCCGGCGGCGCGCGTCGTGGCAGGGTCAGTCCGGGGTGGTTTCGTCGCCGGAGAGCTCCCTCGCTCTCTCCCAGCAGAACGCGGCGAGCTCGTGCCCGTACTCCGGGTCGACCTCCTCGTACTTCGCCGCCGCCCTCCGGTAGTAGTCGGCGGCTCTCTGCGCCTCACCCTTCGCCTCGAGCACGGCGGCCGTCCTCTCGAGCCCGTCCGGCATGTCGGGGTACTTCTCGAGGAGGAACTTCGCGGCCTTCTCCGTCTCCTCGAGGCGTCCCGCCCGGAGGAGATCGACGACCCGGTTGGAGTCCCGGTCGAGGTCGTCCTCGAACATCACCGGCTTTGGCGACGGCGGACCCACCGGCACTTCCTTCTCCCGCGGCAGGCAGCAGAGCTTGTACTTCTTCCCACTCCCGCAGGGGCAGGGAGCGTTCCGCCCCGTCTTCTTCATGGCTCGGATCCTCGGGTGAACGGATGGATGACGACGAACTGGCCGACCGGCTGCGCCGGTCCTTCGAGCGGTCCTACCACGAGGCGGAGCGTCCCGCCGAGTGCATCTCGTGTGACAGCGACGAGATCTGGTGGAACGGCGTCCGCTGGCGCAGCGCGACCGGGACGGTCGACGGCCGCCCCGTCACCGTGCGCTGTTTCCGCTGCCGCCGCGTCCGATGCGCAGGCTGCAAGAAGAGCTGGACGCTGCTCCCGCCCGGGCTCCTCCCCGGCCGCCACTTCGACCTCGCTGCAGGCGCGGCCGCGCTCGCCGACTACCTCTTCGGCCCCGACAAGGACCTCGCGTCCACCGCCACGGCGGGCGGCATGTCCTCCCGCACCCTCGGCCGGTTCCGCGACTGGGTCGCCGCCCTGGTGCCCGGGGAGTGGCTCGACGCCCTCGTCGCGAAGGTGTCCGGCGTGCCCGTCCTGTCCCGGATCCTCCCCGTTCGCGACGCGGAGCGGAAGGCCGGCCGGGATGCGGGGCGCCGCTCGCTCCTCGACCGGGCCGCCCGGGTCCTCTGCCTGACCGAGGCCCTCGCCGCCGCCGCCGGCCTCGCCCGGCCCGGCCTCTCCTCCCTCCTCTCCCGGATCTTCGGCGGTCGCTGCCGTCCCGCCTTCTGCCGGGGCGAATCCATCCCCGCGGAGGCATGGAGACAAGCGGTGGGCGCTCCGGAGACGATGGCCATGTGATCGAAGAGCGCCACTACCGGGAGGACGACGCGGCCATCCAGCTCGCTCTCTTCCGCTACGGGGTCATCGCCCCGCTCGCGGACCGGGAGCTCCCCGCCCGGGGCGAGGTGGCGGCGACCGTCCGGGAGATCGTCGATCGGGAGCACTACCTGCCCGGGCGAGGTCCCGTCCGGATCTCCGAGCGGACGGTCTACGCCTGGCTCTCCGCCTGGCGGACGGGTGGCATCGACGCCCTCCGGCCGGTCCGACGGAAGGACCGCGGGCGAAGCCGGGCCCTCGGCGACGACCTCCTCGAACGCGCCGCCCAGCTCCGCAAGGAGGTGCCGAAGAGGAGGACGAAGACGATCGTCGACATCCTCGTCCTCGAGAAGACGATCCCCGAAGTCCCTCCCTTTCATCGCGCGACCCTGGACCGGCACCTCCGCCGTCGAGGGATGAGCCGGCGCCAGCTCCGGACACTCGGCACGAAGCGGCACATCAAGATGGCCTTCGCGAGCTTCGGAGACCTCTGGGTCGGCGACTACCACCACGGCCCACCGGTCCAGACGCCCGACGGACGCGTCACCACCGCCAAGATCGCCGCGTTCCTCGACCACTGCACCCGCTACCCCGTCGTGAGCCGCTACTACCTCTCCGAGGACTTCGCGACGCTCCGGGACGCGATGCTCCGGGCATTCCTCGCCTTCGGACTCGGGGTCGTCATCTACGTGGACCGCGGCTCCGTCTTCCGCGCGGAGCAGCTCCGGTACTCCCTCGAGCGTCTCGAGTGCCACCTGGTCCACTCGAAGGCGTACTACAGCGAGGGCCGCGGTCTCATCGAACGGTGGTGGCAGCTCCTCGACGAGTTCGAGGAGGAGGTCCGGGCGCTCGGCCGCCTCCTGACGATCCACGAGCTGAACACCTACTGGGAGGCCTTCCGCGAGCGCAGGTACTGCCAGGTGGTCCACTCCGAGATCGGTCGCACCCCCGACGAGGCGATCGCCGAGGTCGTGCGCAAGCCGCTCGACCCCGACGTCGCCCGGGAGCTCTTCCTCGTGGGCGAGGACCGCAGGGTGGACAAGAAGACCTGCTGCGTCTCCGTCCTGGGCCGGGAGTTCCTCTGCGAGAGCTTCCTCAAGCGCGAGAAGGTGCGCGTCCGCTACGACCCCAGGGACCTCACGAGCGTCCTGATCTTCAGAGACGGGCAGAAGGTCCAGAGGGCCTTCCCGAGGCCCGTGAACGCCACCCCGGAGCCGACTCCCACCCCGGAAGTCGTCGCTCGGTCCGTCGACTACCTCGAGCTCCTCCGTCGCGACTACGACCAGAAGCTCCTCGAGCACGCCCGGCCGCTCGCCTACGCAGAGCTCGACCTCGACCCGGCTTTCGACCTCGACCGCTTCCTCGCCGTCCTCTGCGAGATCGCGGGCATCACGCCCCGTCCGCCCGAGAAGCAGTCGCTCGTCGCCTTTTGGGACACCTTCGGTCCGGTCCCGGAGGACCTCGTCCGGATCGCCGTCGAGCACGCCGTCAAGATGCGCGGGAGGGGACGTCACGTCGACGCCTACCTCCACGCCGTGAAGACCCTCGTCCTCGCCCACTGGCGGGGAGGAAAGGAGAACCGTTGAACCCCCTGCTCACTCACTTCGGCCTGACCCGGGCCCCCTTCGCGAGGAGTACGCCGAACGACGCGCTCCTGCGCCACCGGGGCTTCGAGGAGGCGAGGAAACGCCTCCTCTTCACCGTGGAGCTCGACGGCATCGCCGTGCTCCTCTCCGAGCCCGGATGCGGAAAGAGCCTGCTCCTCGGCGAGATCGCCGACGAACTCCGCGAGAAGGAGTTCGTCGTGCACTACCTCGCCCACACCACCATCGGACCCTTCGGTCTCGTGAACGTCCTCGCCAGGAAAGCCGGCCTCGTCCCTCGCCGTTCCCGGGGCGAGACCGCTCTCGCCCTCGCCGAGAAGCTCCTCACCGACGAGGTCCACCACCTGCTCGTCCTCGACGAGGCGCACCGCCTCCCCGACGCGACGCTCGAGGACGTCCGACTCCTCACCATCGGCGACTTCGACCGGGAGAGCCCCTTCGTCCTCCTCCTCGCCGGCCAGTCCTCCCTCGACGACCGCCTGGCCGACCCCACGCACCACGCCCTCGACCAGCGCATCACCACCGTCGCCCGGCTCCACCCCCTCTCCGCCGAGGAGACCGGTCAGTACCTCGCGACCCGCCTGAGAGCCGCCGGCGGCGACCGGCCGGTCTTCGAGGACGGCGCCGTCGACGCCCTCTTCGACGCCACCGGCGGCGTCCCGCGACGGATCAACTCCCTCGCCACCTCCACCCTCGTCGTCGCCGCCGCCAGGAACCGGCGCCTCGTCCCCGCACAAGACGTGAAGGACGCCCAGATGGACCGGGGGCGGCCATGAAGAGCCCCACTCCGGCCGACCTCGACCTCGCTCCCGAGCTCGCGATCCTGGCCGCGCTCCAGGCGACGGGGCACATCTCCCGCACCGCGATCATCAGGGGCCAGGCGCTCTCCGAGACGGAGCAGGAGATCGGAAGCTCGGAGGTGACGGACTACGCCTACGACAAGAACGA
>CAZIIB010000463.1:0-3811 GCA_964539125.1 uncultured Thermoanaerobaculia bacterium
ACTTCTGCACCACCGCCGAGAGGATCGCCGCGGCCTCGATCATCCAGGGGATCGGGCCCCAGAAGCGGCGGAAGACGCGATGCCAGAGAGATTCCTGCTTCTCTTCGATCTCGTTGTGGCCGTACCGCGCCAGACGCTCCCGTGCCTCGGCGCCGCTCAGGCCCTGGTCGGCGGTGACGCCCAGGCGATCCAGGGTCTCGCGGGCCGTCTGGCCGGCGTAGTCGTCGGTGCGCTGCAGACTGTCGGCTGGAGGGTCCATCGGTGAGCCCCCTCGCTCCTCCCGCTCGCGGTCCATTCCGCAACCGCCTCTCGTCCATTTTACTCCCCCCGCGGATGCCGGCTCGATCGGCGGCCCCGCGGGAGAGCCCGGCTCGGTAACGCCCTCCGCTCCCGAGAGTAAGGTCCTCCGAAGCCACCAGCAGCCAATCCACCAGGAGGCACCACGGGAGATCCCATGCAGGTCGCCAAGACGCTCGAGCTCACCCTTCGCACCCTCCGCAGGCGGCCGGGCTTCTCCGCCGTCGCCGTCTTGACGGTGGGCCTGGCGCTCGCCGCCGCCGCCACGGTCTTCGGCGTGGTCCACGCGCTCCTGCTCGCGCCCCTGCCCTTCCGCGACGCCCGCGAGCTGGTGACCCTCGACGTGATCTCGCGTCAGGGCTACGGCATCTCCACGTCGATCCCCAACTGGCGCGACTGGCGCGACGCAAGCCGGGTGTTCGCGACCTACGGCGGCGCCGCGGGCTGGGACTTCGACCTGACCGGCCAGGGCGAGGCCCGCAAGGTCGACGCCCGGGCGGTGGTGGGGGACTTCTTCGGCGTCCTGGGCGTCGACGCCGCCCTCGGCCGGACCCTCCGGCCCGCCGAGACCGAGCCGGGCGCCCCCGCCGTGGCGGTGGTCGGAAACCGCTTCTGGCGGGAGGTCCTGGGCGCCGACCCGCACGCCGTCGGCCGGGTGATCGACCTCGACGAGCGGCCCTACACCGTCGTCGGCGTCATGCCCCGCGGGTTCGGCTACCCGACGCCGGACACCGACCTCTACGTCCCCATGGGCTCGATCCCGGGCCTGCCGTGGGACGACCGGGACAGCGCCTTCGGCACCCGCGCCTTCGCCCGCCTGGCCCCCGGCGTCACCCTCGCCGCGGCCCAGAGCGATCTCGACCGCGTCCAACGACAGATCGAGGAGGCCGAGGGCGGCCCCCAGGCCCGCCCGGTGGTGCGCACGCTCCGCAGCCTCTACGTCGGCGAGCTCCGGCCCCGGCTCTGGCTGCTCACCGGTGCGGTGGCCTGCGTGGTCCTCATCGCCGCCGCCAACCTGGCGAGCCTGCTCCTCTCGCGGGGCGAGGCCCGGCGCCGGGAGGTGGCGGTGCGCCGGGCCCTGGGCGCGGGCCGGGGCGCGCTCTTCCGCGAGATGGTCGCCGAAGGAGTGACCCTGGCGCTCGCCGGCGGCGTCCTCGGCCTGGGCCTGGCCGGCCTCGGCATCCAAGCGATTCAGCCGCTCCTGCCGGGCGGCATCCTCTCCGGGCTCGTCGCCGGCGTCGGCGTCGACGGCCCGGTCGCTCTGGCGACCTTGGCGGTCGCCCTGGCCGTCGGGCTGGGCGCCTCCCTCGTTCCGGTGCTCCGCGACTCGCACGCGGACCTGGCGGGTGGCATGAAGCAGGACGGGCCGTCGACCGCCGGCGGGCGACGGAGCCTCCGCTCGGCCCTCGTCGTCGTCGAGGTGGCCCTGTCCCTCGTCCTCCTGATCGCCGCCGGGCTGATGATCGAGAGCTTGCGGAGCCTGCGCCGGGTCGACCTCGGCTTCGACCCGGCCTCCACCCTCACCGCCCGGATCGGGCTGCCCGATCGCCGCTACCCGGACAAGGCCTCCTGGCGGGCCTTCTTCGAGGAGCTCGAAGCGCGCGCCGCACGCATTCCCGGCGTCCGCTCCTCGGCGCTGACCCTCCTGGCCCCGCTGGCCGGCCGGTCCTGGGAGCTGCGCATCCACCCCGAGGGCGAGTCGCTCGAGGAGGAGGGACGCTCGGTGCTCTACGGGATCGTCACGCCGGGCTACTTCGAGACGCTGGAAGTGCCGATCCTCCGCGGCCGAGCCTTCGACGCCGGCGACCGGGACGGGACCGAGCCGGTGGCCATCATCGACCGCACCATGGCGGAGAGTTTCTGGCCCGGGGCGGACCCCATCGGCCGGCGGGTCCTGATCGACGGCGAGACGACCGAGGACGGGAGCCCCTACTACCGCACCGTGGTCGGAGTGGCCGCCAACGTCCGCCACTACGAGGTCGAGAGCCCGTCGCGCATCCAGGTCTACGTGCCGTTCCAACAGAGCCACGACCGCTGGGGGATGAGCCTGCACGTCGCGCTGCGCTCGACGGTGCCGCCCGAGACCCTGGTCGCCCCTCTCCAGGCGGCGGTCGCCGCGATCGATCCGGAGGTGCCCCTCTACGACGTCACGACGCTGGCGGCCAACGTGGACGACGCGCTCTCCGGAGCGCGGGCGGTGAGCACCGTCCTCGCCGGTTTCTGGGTCCTGGCCCTGGTGCTGGCCGCAGTCGGGATCTTCGGCGTGATCTCCTACCTGGTCGCGCAGCGCCTCCGGGAGATCGGCGTCCGCATGGCGCTGGGCGCCGACGGCCGCCGGATCCTGCGCTGGGTCTTCACCTGGGTCGCCGGCCTCGCGGGCCTCGGCGTGGCGCTGGGGCTGGTGGGAGCCGCGGGGGCGACCCGGCTGCTCGGGTCCTTCCTCTTCGAGGTGAGCCCTCTCGACCCCGAGCTCTACGCGGGGCTCGGGCTGCTGGTCTTCGCGATCGCCTTGCTCGCCGCCCTGGTGCCGGCGCGGCGCGCCACCCGGGTCGACCCGGTGACCGTCCTCCGGTCCGACGGGTAGCCGCCCTGCTCGCGAAGCACCCGCATGGGGTCCACCCGGCTCGCCCGCCACCAGCCAGCGCGGCAGCCGGCGGCCGGAGGAGAGCCCCAGGGCGCGGCGCACGGAGAGCTCGCGCTCCCGCGCCTCACCCCGGGCGAGCAGCAGGTTGGCCACGTCGGCGCACGCGATGAGCAGGACCAGGGCGACGGTGCCCATGAGAAGCCAGAGGGGTCAGGCTCTTGGCGAGGGAGCACAGAGCCCAGCGAAGCTCCTGGCGGATCGAGTCCATGCACGATCTCCTTCGGCAGCGGTCCTCGAGAATCTACCGGCCGCCACCCGCGATGAACGAGCGCACGTCCGCGGAGAGCTTCTCGAGGGACGGCGGGTAGAGGTACATCATGTGGCCTCCGCGGTAGTTGTGCAGGCTGATCCGGGAGGGATCGATGCCGCTGTGGGCGAAGGTGTGCTCGACGCCGAAGAAGGCGGTGGTCAGGTCGTAGTAGCCGGTCGCCACGAAGATCCGGAAGTCCTTGTTGGTCGCCGCCGCCTCGGCCAGGTAGGGCACGGTGTAGAGGTAGCCGGTGAACGCGTGCTCCTCGCGGGGCGAGCGCTTCCAGGAGCTGCCGGCCGGGAGCGAGAAGACGGTGTACGGGCGCTCGAAGTGGACCTGGAGGTCGTCCTCCAGGTAGTCGTTGATGGTGGCGACGAAGGGGCCGGCGATGGACGAGATGAAGGGGTCCCACTCGACCCGGGCGCCCACCTCGTCGGGGTCGCGCCCGGCGTAGCGCGTGTCGTGGAGGCCGAGGACCTGGCCGCGGTCCCGCAGTAGCTCCTTGGTGAAGTGGCCGGCGTCGACCCGCAAGTGGCTGCGCAGGAGGTACTGCTCGGAGAGCCCCGTGAAGTGGTGGAGGCGGCCGGCGATCTCCTTCGCCCGGGCATCGGGCAGGGTGT
>CAZIIB010000464.1:0-3809 GCA_964539125.1 uncultured Thermoanaerobaculia bacterium
GCTTGGGCGCCTATCGGACCAAGGAGGGCATCACCCCCTCGCCGATGTGAGCCGCGCCTCTGCGCCTCTGCGGCTCTGCGCGAGACTTGTCTCGCCCGGGCCGTCGTGCACGCGCAGGCTCCCAGTGAAGCTCTGCCTCGGACCGACGAGGAATCTGGAGTGTCTCCGGCTCCGCTCGGGAAAACTTGACTCACCTGTCACGAAGTGAGCCTTTGTAGACTCCTAGCTCGTCACCTCTTCGACCGGCGCCCCGGGAGCGTTCTTCTTCACCGACTCGATGCCGTCGAGGCAGCTCTTCTTGGCCTTGTACCCTTGGCCCGTGGCGATCACCTGGCCGTTGGCCGCGAGCAACCGGAAACGATAGTCGCCCTGCTTGTCGCGATAGACCTCGAATTTGCCAGCCATCTCACTCTCCTCTCTTCCTGACGGGCTCGCCCCGCGAGCCGATGGACCGAGCCGCCGGATGGGCAGGTGCCTTCCGACGGCGGCGAAGCGGGTATCACACCCATAGCCGGCGAGCGGGGGAGGGGATCATCTCGCGCGGCGGAGACGGAAAGATCTGGTGTTCTGCCGTCCAGCGTACCACGGCGACGCGCCCGGAATCGAGGCTCCGGCGGCGCCAAGGCGTCCCCCCGCTTGGCTCTCCATGTCGAGGCCCTCCGGCGTCTCCGGTGGTACAGTCCCCCTCATCATGGACTGGGAGACGCTGGCCGGGGCGGCGTTGGCCGCTCGGGAGCGGGCGTACGCGCCCTACAGTGGATATCGCGTGGGGGCCGCCCTCGCCATCGACGACGGCGAGGTGATCACCGGCTCGAACGTGGAGAACCGGTTGCCGGCTCTGGCGGTCTGCGCCGAGCGGGTGGCCGTGTGCCGCGCCGTGGCCGAGGGGTTTACCCGCTTCCGGGCGCTGGTGGTGGCCACCGCCTCGTCCCCGCCCGCGCCGCCCTGCGGCCTGTGCCTGGAGACCCTGGCCGAGTTCGCGCCCGACCTGCCGATCCTCCTGGTGAACGTGGAGGGAGAGCACGAGGAAGTCTCGCTGAACGAGCTGCTGCCCAAGCGCTTCAACCTCCCCAGCCACTAGAGAGCTCGTCGACGAATCTCCGACCCGACCACCTCACTTCGCTCGTCGGGGCTCGCGGTGCTCCCGGGGGTCTTCACCCTCCGCTATCTCACCTGGAGCCGGGTGGGGTGATCCCGCCCGCGAGGGCGGCCGTGAGCTCTCGGGGAGTCGCCGGGCGCAGCCAGGCGTCGAACGGCGCGAGCTCCTCGGCCCCGCCGAAGCCCCAGCGGACGAGGGCGAGGCGCACCCCGGCGGCCGCCGCCGTCTCGCCGCAGGCCTCCTTGGGGAGCGCCCGGCCCATCAGGAGGCGGTCCGGGCGACCGTTCCAGTCGCGGTTGACAGGCACAACCGAATGTTCTACGTTTCGGAAACAACACCACTAGAATACAACGAAGGGAGAAACCTGTCAGGTGGATGTCCCCTGTGCCGTTTAGTGGCCAGGCGCTCTTCACGGCAATCAAGCCGCTCTGGAGCTTCATCGACATAGCTGGTGTTCTGATCCTTGCAGCGGCCCCCGCGGCGGGCCTCCCGGCACCCTCGCCGGAGGTGTCGTTCCAGTGTGCAGCCATGAAGGGCGGGAAGTTGCAGGTCGTCGGCCTGAGCCCCGACGGGCTGTCCTCGTGCCAGGGCGAGATCTTCGCCCGCGGCCCAGCCTTGTGGGGGCACGACCCCGCGCCGCCGAAGGGAGCTGCTCCGGATGCAGCGCTCCGGCGCGCCCCGGAGACTGTGGCCGGAGGAATCCTCGAGCTGACCCTCGAGCCGCCCAGGTCATCCTCGGCGATCTTGCCCGATGTCTTCATCGCCCCTGTGCTCCGCGGAGGGGGCAAGCGGCCCATTACGGACCGGATCCTCTGTGAGAAGGAAGCTCCGTCCGGCAAGTCACCAGAGAAGGGGGCTGTCGCCTACGCCTGCGCCGCTCCCGCGGAGGTCCTGAGCGTCAGGATCGGGCTTCCGCCCCTCGGCCTGTCGTTTCTCTGGGATTTCCAGATCCCCGAGAAGGGGACGGTGAAAGAGACCCTGGAGCTGCCCACCGGCGTCGCCCTCTCCGGCGACGTCTCCGAGAGCGACGTCGTCGCGAGGCTGTTTCCCCGGGGCCTCGGCCACGCCGAGGACCGCATCGCCTTCGCCAGCCAGGTGACCCAGCTTCCCCGTGGTGGCACCGTACGCTTCGAGAACGTCGCCCCGGGGGCGTACGTCTACCGGCTGGAGGGCCGCAACGGGACCTCCACTCACGCCCCTCTAGTGGTGCCGGAGAGCGCGACTGAGGCCCGGTTGCCAGGCCTCTCTCTGCCCAGGATCGTGACTGTTGGCGTTCAGGTCACGCCCGCCGAGGACGGCAAGGGGCAGCCCTGGACGCTACGGCTCATCCCGCGGAGGACCAACGAAAACCCGACCAAGATCCTCACGACCCACACAGATCCCACCGGCTGGCAGTCCATCGACGGTGTACTTGCCGGTGACTACCTCCTCTTTGTCGAGGACTCGGACGGCTCCCGCTGGCTCGAGGAGGCCCTCCGGGTCGACGACAACCGGACCCTGACCCTGGACATTCAGCGGGTAGCTGTCGAGGGCACGGCGAGCCAGGGTGACGACCCGTTCGTCGGCAAGCTGATCTTCGGTGGGCTTTACGGATCGAGAACGATCACTTTCACCACCGAGGATGATGGTCATTTCGCGGGGTTTCTCCCGAAGGAAGGAAAGTGGGAGGTGGAGATCTCATCGAAAGACCTGGGTTGTGGCCCCTGTGACGGAACCGGCGGAAGCATCCGAATCCCGCCGGTGGAGGTGCACAGGGGACCGTCGGGCAAGGCCCTGCTGGACATCGAGATCCCCGACACGAAGCTCGCTGGGCGGGTGGTGGTCGAGGAGACCACACCTGAGGGGGAGACGGTTCGGCGGCTTCAGCCGGGTGCCACCGTGGTCGTGGTGCGAACGTCGGGCTCCGCCGAGGACCGCGGGCGCCAGGCTCAGGTCTGGACCGACGACGGCAAGTTCAAGATCGTCGGCCTCGAGCCGGGAGACGTCCGAGTGGGTGCCATGCTCGCGGATCCTCCCTACGAGTCGGACTGGACGATGGTCCACATCGAGGAGGGTGACGAGTCGGCCAAGCCGCTCGAGATGGTGCTCCACGCCAAGACCCATCTCCTGGTCAAGCTCACCTCGGCTAACGGCCCCGTGGGAGGCGCCACGGTGACCGCACTCGTGACCGGCGGCAAGTCCGCCTGGGGCGCGTCTCGGGCCGACGGCACCGTGAGCCTCGAGCTTCCTGCCGGCAAGGCCGGCACGCTTCTGGTCGAAGCTCCTGGGTATGGCATGGCGCTCGCGCCCTTCCAGACGCTCTCCGGAGGGTCCGCGGGCCGGACGGCGGCTCTGGCCGTGCCGCTAGCGCCAGCCTCGGGCAGCCTGGTGCTTTCCGATCTCCCCTACGACGTCTTCAGCGAGGGGTCCCTGATCTCGGAGGATGGTGGAACCGTCGCCCTCCGGCTCTTCCCGACCCTGGCCCCCGGAGTGATCTCGTTCGGTGAGAGCATCACGATCTCGGATCTCGCGCCCGGTACCTACGAGCTTTGCACCCGACGGGGCGACTGCTGGCAAGGGAAGGTGTTCGCCGGCGGGAGCTCCGAGCTACATCTCTCGGAGGCGAAATGACGACTCGAGCCAAGGCTGTGTCAGCGGTGTTGGCGAAGCTCTGCCTCCTGGGACTTCTCTTGACCCTGGTGGGACCCTCGGCCCTCGCTGAGAATGAGGA
>CAZIIB010000465.1:0-3805 GCA_964539125.1 uncultured Thermoanaerobaculia bacterium
ATCGTCACCTGCACCAGCTCCTGGGGCCGGTCCACCGGCAGCGAGCGGAGCATCACCGCGTCGATCAGGCTGAAGATGGCGGTGTTGGCGCCGATCCCCAGTCCCAGCGAGAGCAGGGCGACCAGGGTGAACCCGGGGTTCGCGCGGAGCGAGCGCGCCGCCAGGCGCAGGTCGCCCAGGAAGGACTCGAGCCAGCTCGCCACGTCCACCTCGTGAACGCGCTCCCGCCATACCTCGCGGTTGCCGAACCGGCGCCGGGCCTCGCGCCGGGCGTCGGCCTCGTCCATGCCGTCGGCCACCAGCTCGTCCACCCGCTCGGTGACGTGGAAGGCCATCTCGCGCTCGATGTCGCGGTTCAGCCGGCCCGTGCGGAACAGGTTGAAGAAGCGGCGGTGCCAGGACATGGGGAGTCCTCCCTTTCGGTTCGACCAGCCCGGCCTTCGACCGGCCCGGCGCTCGAGCGCGATGCCCGGCCTCGATGCCTAGCTAGCTAGGTGAGCCTACGACGTGGGGCGAGCGCTGTCAAGCCCGCGCGGTAGGGGGTGTCCCTCGCCCACCTGGAGGGTGAGGGGGGGTGATCCGATCTACTGCTGGAACCCCTTGACCGGGTCGAACGTGTCGGTCGAGAGGAGCTTGCCGTCGGTGAAGCGGTAGACCTTGCCGCTGGCGAAGTACCACCAGGAGACCTCCTCGTGGTCCGGGTACTGGCTGATCTTCACCTTGTCCGGCCGGCCCATCTCCTGGTAGACGCCTATCTCGTCCGGCGTGTCGACGCTGGCCACGAACTTCCGCAGGTTGCGGACGAACGCGGCGTTCTCGACCACCACGGTGGCCACGACGGGGCTTCCCTTGTCGATCTTGGTCGTCAGGTCCTGGCGCTCGAGCTCGGTCATCTGATCGCCCTTGGGCCCGCGAACCGGTACGCCCACCACCAGGTCGAAGCGGTTGTAGTAGTCGTCCCAGGGGAAGACGATGGAGAACTCGCCCTTGTCGTTGGTGGTGGCGGCGACCGGGGTGACCTTCTTCCTCTTGCGGTGGAAGCTCCGGAAGTCGAAGACCTCCCGGACGAGCTCCAGGGTCACGTTCATGTCGGCCATGGGGTGGCCGTCGGGGTCGGTCACGAGCCCCTTGACCTCCACCCGCTGGCCCGGCTCGTAGGCGGGGCGGAGAAACGCCCGCGCGGGGCCGGGCGCCACGGAGGCGAGGACGAGGGCGGCGACGAGGGCGGCGAGCGCGGTGACGCGCCGGCGCGACGGACGGGCGGGGCGGCTCATGAGCGGTAGTTGGTGAAGGTGAGCGGCACGTCGAGGTCGAGCTGCTTCAAGTGGGCGATCACCTCCTGGAGGTCGTCGAGCTTCTTGCCCGACACGCGCACCATGTCGCCCTGGATCGCCGCCTGGACCTTGAGCTTGAGCTTCTTGACCTCGGCGGCGATCTTCTTGGCCGTCTCCTGGGGGATACCCTGCTGGATCTCGAAGTGCTGGCGGGAGCGGCCCCCCGAGGCGGCCTCGACCTTGCCCGGCCGCAGGGACTTGAGGTCCACCCCGCGGCGCACCAGCTTCGTCTGGAGCACGTCCACCGCCTGGCCGAGAGTGAACTCGTCGGAGGACTCCGCAACGAAGCCCTCGCCCTCGATCTCGATCCGGGCGTTGGCCTTCTTCAGGTCGAAGCGGGTGCCGACTTCCTTGGCGGCCTGGTGGACGGCGTTCTTGACTTCCTGGAGGTCGACGTGGGAGACGATGTCGAAGGAGTTGGTGGCCATGTCGGGGCCGCACTCTACCAGGGTCGGGGGTCGCTCGGAGTCCGATCCCTCCCGGCCGAGAGGCCGGAGACGGGGATCGCGGCCCTTCAGCCGTCTTCCCACACGATGCCGGCGGGGGGCTCGAAGAGGCTCGGGTCGTGGAGGGAGCGATAGTCCGAGATCCGGAAGGTCGTCCGGTTGCCCTCGTGGTCCCTGTAGGTGACCTCCACCAGTCGATGGGCCTCGGTGTCCACCACCAGGGTCGCCTCGGTCACCTCGGTCCGGCCGGCCATGCCGGCCCGCGGCGCGAGGTGCACCGCTACGCGGGCGGCCCCCGCCGGCTCGACCGAGGCGTCGTAGCGGCCCGAGAGGTCGTCGACCGGCAGCAGCAGCAGGTCGAGGCCGGGCTGGTTCTCGCGGTCCACGGTCGAGGCCTGGCCCCGGCCGTCCTCGGGGTTCCAGGCGTAGGCCCGCTCGCCGCACACCAGGAAGCTCTTAAAGTAAGGGTCCTGGTAGTCCCAGCGCAGGCAGTCGGGCAGCGCCAGGGCGAGCGTGCCGGTCTCCTCCTCGCCGGAGTGGAAGCCCGCGGGCACGTAGGTCTGGACGAACTTCGCCTGCTCGGGGCCGGCGGCGGTGAGGCTCTTGCGGGCGGCGTCGAGGGCCGCCCAGGGCCGGACGTCCCGGACGTCCCGGGCGGCCTGGGTGTCCTGGGCCGTGGACGGCACGGGGGCGAGGGCGAGAAGGGCCAACGCCGCCAGGGCGGGGAGGAGGGGAGCTCGGCTCAACCCAGGCTTCCGATCGCCCGGGAGAGCCGCTCGCGGGCCTCGGCGGCGATCGCCGGGAGCTGCGGGTTGTCGCTGACCTGCACCATCACTCCCGGGTCCATGGCCGAGACCACCGTGGCGCCGTCCTCCTCGTAGACGATCACGTTGCACGGCAGCAGGAGCCCGATGTCGAGATCTGCCGAGAGCGCCCGGTGGGCGAGCTGCGGGTTGCAGGCGCCCAGGATCACGTAGCGCCGGAAGTCCTGGTCCAGCTTCTTCTTGAGGGTGCCCTTGACGTCGATCTCGGTGAGCACCCCGAAGCCCTCGTCCTTGAGGGCGGCGGTGACGCGCTCGATCGCCTCCTCGTAGGTCAGGTCGAGGCGGGTTTCGATTCCGTACTTGGCCTTGGTCGTCATGGTCGCAAACCTTCCTCTGTGGCTCTAGTGTCTAAAGTGGCGCACGCCGGTCATCAGCATCGCCATGTCGTGCTCGTCGGCCGCCGCGATCACCTCCGAGTCCCGCACGCTGCCGCCCGGCTGCACGATCGCCCGGATCCCCGCCTGGGCCAGGGTGTCGATGCCGTCGCGGAACGGGAAGAAGGCGTCGGAGGCCGCCACCGTCCCCTCGAGCGGCAGGCGCGCCTTGTCGATGGCGAGCTTGCAGGAGTCGACCCGGCTCATCTGGCCGGCGCCCACCCCCACGGTCTGCACGGTGTTGGTCACCACCACGGCGTTCGACTTGGTGTAGCGGCAGACCTTCCAGGCGAGCTCCAGGGCCCGGCGCTCCTCGTCCGTCGGCTTGCGCGTGGTGCGGCAGATCCAGTCCGCCGGATCGTCGGCCACCGAGTCCGCCTGCTGGGCGAGGTAGCCGCCGTCGATCGCCCGGAGCTCCGCCTCGCCGCGGCCGATGGGGTAGACGGGGCACTCGAGCACGCGCAGGTTCTTCTTCTTGCCGTAGAGGGCCCGGGCGCCGTCGCTGAACCCCGGCGCCACCACCACCTCCACGAACAGCTCCGCCATCGCCTCCGCGAGCTCGGGCGAGGCCGGCTCGTTGAGGGCCACGATCGACCCGAAGGCCGACACCGGGTCGGTGGCCAGCGCCCGCTGGTAAGCCTCCACCTGGCTCTCGCCCACCCCCACCCCGCACGGGTTGTTGTGCTTCAGGATCACCACCGCCGTCCCCTCGAGCTGGGCCACGATCTTGCGTGCCGCGTCGGTGTCGAGGAAGTTGTTGTAGGAGAGCTCCTTGCCCTGGTGCTGGAGGAAGCCGCCGAAGATGCCCGTGCCGCCCACGCTCCGGT
>CAZIIB010000466.1:0-3805 GCA_964539125.1 uncultured Thermoanaerobaculia bacterium
CGGTCGAGACCGATCCGGCGAGCCGGACCGTGCGCTGGAACGGCTCGGTGCCGGCCGGCGGCGTGGTCACGATCACCGTCGAGGCCCGGATCGAGCCGGGCACGGTGGGCGAGACGCTGGCGAACCAGGCGGCGGTCGCCTTCGATCAGGATGGCGACGGCCTGAACGAGGGCGCCGCGCCGAGCGACGATCCGAGCACCCCCGCCGCCGGCGACCCGACGCTCCTGGTGGTCCTCTCCGTCGTCGAGGTCCCGGCCCTCTCACCCGTCGGCCTCGCCCTCCTCGGCCTCCTCCTGGCCACCGCGGGAGCCCTCGCCCTTCGGCGCTGAACCCAGTCGGCTTCCCGGTCTACCGCTGCCAGAGGCCGTGGTGGATGCCGCCCTGGATGTAGATGGCGAACGTGCCGTGGCCGGGGATCTCCAGCGGTGGATGGGCGACCTCGCCGCCGGCCTCCACCGCCGCGGCCAGGGCCGCTTCGATGTCGTCCACCAGCCAGTAGGGCCGCACCACCGGCTCCTCACTCTCATGCATCGGCGCCCGGACCCCCACCAGCCCGCCTCCGGTCATCGGGGCCGTTCGCGCGTTGCCGAGCCCGGCGTCCGGCGCGCCGAACTGGGCCCCGTTCGCCGCGGCGTACGCGGCGCAGACCGCGTCGATTTCCTGGGTCACGATTTCGAGGTAGTGGATCTGCATGGTTCTTGAACCTCCAGAGATCGGTGAGGTCGTCGATCGGCCTGACGGCCGAGCTCACCCGCCCGTGGGACCGTCTCGCGCGTCGAGTGCGGCGGCCGTGTTCTTCCCATGATGCCTTGTTACGCTGCAGAGAGCGCACTGATCGTGACGTAATACCCGTCCGGATCCCGGAGTGAGAGCTCCTTGGTTCGAGTGTTCGGATTCACATGGGGCTCCTCTTCGAGCCGAGCGACGAGAGCGCGTGCCCTCACCAGCGCCATGTCGAAGTCATCGACACGGAAGAACAAGAGGAGGCCGTTGCCGGGCGTCCCGTGCTCGGGGCTCATCAAGGAGGGATGATCGTGGGCGCCCCACTCGTGGAGGCACAGCAAGACCGTCCCATCCGAGTCGAGGATTCGACCGAAGTGGTCATGAGCGGGAGCCGTCTCCGGCAGGCCAAGCAGCGACTGGTACCACTTGAAGCTGCCCGCAACGTCATTCACGCCGATGATCGTCCACGTGCGATTCATCGCATCTCCCCTGTCGGCCTTACGTTGCCTGAGGTGAGCGCCGGCGGCAGCCGCCTGCTCCACCGGAGGCCGCACCCGCTTGCGTAGTATGACCGCCAATACCACCCTCGCAGCATGCCAGCCGCCGAGATTGCCGTATCCCTGGACCCCGAAGCCCTGAAGGAGCCGATAGATTGGTGCAGGCTGGCATCACCGCCCCCCACCCGGTGGCTCAGGGAGTTTGTCGCGCTTGACAACCGGGGGCCTCATAGGGGTTCGGCGGCGAGTCACGACCGATCGGCGAGGTGGGCGCCGAGAGCTAGGAGCGACAGGGTCAAGAGCCAAGCGCCTTTGAGCCCGAGTGCCGGAACCTCGGGCAGGGAGACCAGGAAAAACGGCTCGGACACTGCCGGATTCGTTTGCTTGGATATGTGGGAGGTGTAGCGGGCACGGTACGTACCAGGACGAGCCTGCGGACCAAGGGGTACGAGAGGGTCCGCGAATCGGCCTGTGGTCTGCGGCCATACAATGGTCTGTTCAAACTTGCATTGCCCAGGAGGCCATGACTCGAAGAAGAGCGCAGCGCCCGTTCCGTCGCAGGTCTCGTAAGCGGTGGAGTGCCCTGACGAGTCGATGATCTCCAAGTGAGGAGGATCGCATGCGGGCTGATACAACAAGCTGATGCCTTCGGAGGTGGGGTTGCAGACCGCCAAATGGAGGAGAACGGGCTCACCGCGCAGGTAGGTAGATTTCGAAGACGCTGCCTGTGCGACCAGGTTTGCAGGATCGCCTGTAAGTTGAGGCGAAGCCTGAGCGGAAGATCGGTGGGACGGGAGCAGAAGAAGCAGAAGGACGGAGAGCTTCAGACTCTTGTTCATAGTTCTCGGATCCACCTACGCCGCGTAACGTCCGAGGTGAGCGACCGCACGCCATCGTTTCGCTTCCGGCACTTTATCTATCACCGTCCGCTCCAGCGACTATTCGCCGCGGCTTCACTTGACAGACTCAACATAGTCGACTGGAAATCCCAGGTCTTCGAGGACACTCTGAAGGCGCACCGCGTACTCCGGGTTCCGTTCATGCGGCTCGGGCGCTCGAACCAGGTTGTAGCACAACGCGGGAGTCGCCTCGCCTTCAATAGGGTGAGCGACCACTGCTTCTGGACGATAGACTTCTAACCCTGGAGCGCTGTAGAGACGTTCGAGCTCCGCGTGAGTCAACGCGACCAACATTCCATAGGCACGAGCACCTTTGGAAGGCACTAATGTCGCCCGTTGGCCGATTCGCAACGCGAAGTCAACCACGTATGCGCGACGAAAGTTCGACGGCTTCGTTCCAGCCTGGCGGAGCACTTGGGCGTCCATGAACAAGCCGTAGAAGAAACCGTCGATCTGCCGAGGGCCCATGCGCCTACCTCTTCGGCGTATGCGGCACGCGCACCTCTCCGAGCCCTCGGAGAGGGTCTGCGGAGCAGTGCATCGGGCTCCGGGAGCGCGACGATGGCCCTTGCGGCACCATGAGCTGGTTGCGAGTCTAGTCGAGTATGAGCGGGAGACGCAAAGCTCCCGTGTCTGGAGAGAGACTCCCTGGAGCCGAGGGTTCACGGGGCGCTCCAGGGCCGAGGTGGCGCTCGGTCTCGCGCGGGGCTCTCGCTCACGACGAGCAGCACGGCCTCGCCACACTGCGGCCAGCGGGTGGGGTCGGCGCCCGTGAGCCGGGCGAGCAGCTCGGCCCAGCCGACGTCCTGGCCCGGCGGTGGACCGGGCGGCGCGGTGGCTCTTGGCGCTGGGACGGAACACCTCTCCGACCGGGTGTGCCATCATCGGGGGTCTCTTCCGGACGAGCCGACCCGATGACTCTGCCCCGCAGCCTGGACGACTTCGCCCGGCCGGTTCCGGCCGGCGAGCCCACGCCTGCCGCAGACCTCGAGGCCGTGCCCCACGTGGTCGCCTGGAACCTCACCCAGCGCTGCAACCTGGCCTGCGCCCACTGCTACATCGCGGCCGGCCCCTGGCACGGGGCGGGCGGCGAGCTCTCCACCGACGAGTGCCGACGGATCGCCGACGAGATCCTCGAGCTCAACCCGGCGCCGCTGTTCATCCTCTCGGGCGGCGAGCCCCTGCTGCGCGGCGACCTGGAGGAGATCGCCGCCCACGCCAAGGCCGGCGGGGCGACGGTGGTGGTGGGCACCAACGGCACCGGCCTGACCCCCGAGCGGATCGCTTCGCTCCAGGGGGCCGGGGTGAGCGGCGTGGCGATCTCGGTGGACTCCCTCGACCCCCGCTACCACGACCGCTTCCGTCACGGCGACGGCGCCCTGGGCGACACCCTGGAGGCGGCCCGGCACCTGCGCGAGGTGGAGCTGGACTTCATCGTCCAGACCTCGCTGACCCGCGGCAACCGTGGCGAGCTCTCGGCGCTCGTCGCCTGGGCGGCGGAGGCCGGCGCCGTCTGCTTCAACCTCTACTTCCTGGTGGAGACCGGCCGCGGCGAGGGGATGCACGGCCTCTCACCCGCGGAGAACGAGGAGGTCCTCGCCGAGCTGGTGGAGCTCCAGCGCGCCTACCGGGGGCGGATGATGATCCGCTCGAAGTGCCAGCCGCAGATCATGCGCCTGGTCCACG
>CAZIIB010000467.1:0-3802 GCA_964539125.1 uncultured Thermoanaerobaculia bacterium
AGATGGCGATCGAGACGCTGATCACCGCCATCAGGTAGAAGAGGGGCTTGATGCCGGTCCGTGCCGCCTCACCGGAGAGCGAGGCGATGTCGATGGGGCCGGAGACGGCGCTCCGGGCCGAGACCTGGTGGGTGAGGATCTTGCCCAGGATCTCCACCGTCTGGGTGGTGATGTTCCAGTTGAAGGCGACGCTCTGGACCAACGCCTCGGCGGGTGAGTAGCGCATGTAGTAGCCGATCAGGACGCCGATCTTGCCCTGGCCGTCGACGTCCTTGGGCACCACCGAGAGCTTGATCGTCTGGCGGTCCCGGCGCACGCCGACCCTCACCTGCTGGCCGGGGTGCTTCTGGAGATATTGGATGAAATCGGTCTGATCCGCGATCGGCCGCCCGTCGATCGAGACCAGCTCGTCGCCTTCCCGGAAGCCGGCGGCCTCGGCGGGATCGCCCGGCACCACCTGGACGACTCGCGGCAGGATCAGCGGCACGACGCCGGCGTCGCCGTAGCCGTAGGGCTCCACCTTCTCCGGCGTCAGCCGGGTCTCTACGAGCTTGCCGTGCCGGCGGACGGTCAGCGCCATCGACTTGCCGGGAGCGAAGGAGACCGCCACGGCGAAGTCCTGCCAGCTCTCGAGCGGCTCGCCGTCGACCTTCACGAGCCGGTCCCCCGCCTCGAGGCCGGCCCGGGCGGCGGGCGAGTCGGGGGCGACGGAACCCACCACCGGTTCCACCTGGCCCGGGTTCACCGACACGGAGGTGCCGGCGGCGAAGAGCACCGTCATGATGGCGATCGACAGCACCACGTTCATCGCCGGGCCGGCCAGGTAGACGGCGATCCGCTGCCACCGGGGCTTGTTCAGGAACTCCCGCGGATCGTCGGAGACCTCGTCCGGGTTCTCGCCGCCCAGGCGCACGTAGCCGCCCAGGGGGACGATCGAGACCCGGTAGTCGGTCTCGCCGCGCTGGAAGCCCACCAGGCGCTTGCCGAAGCCGAGGGAGAAGGCGAGCACCCGCACGTCGAAGGCCTTGGCCACCAGCAGGTGGCCGGCCTCGTGCACGAAGATGATCACGCCGAGAGCGAAGATGAAAGCGAGGGTGTTGGTCAGGAAGTCCATGGATCTCGTGTCGGGCTGGAGTGGACCGAGCCCTTAAACAACAGGGCGGGAGGCAACGGGATTCCGGCGCCGGCTCACCGCTGCCACACGCCGGTGAGCCAGATCCCCACCAGGAAGACCGGCGCGGCGAACAGCAGCGCGTCCAGGCGATCGTACATGCCGCCGTGGCCCGGTAACAGGTTGCCCGAGTCCTTGAGGCCGGCGCCGCGCTTGATCATCGACTCCACCAGGTCGCCGAGCTGGCCCGCCAGCGAGGTGGCGCCGCCCACCAGCAGCAGCCGGCCGTCGACGCCCCCGAGCTTCCACACGCTCCAGACGAGGGTGGCGACGACCGCCATCGCCAGGGCGGCGGCTGCGCCCTCCCAGCTCTTGTTCGGGCTCACGGTCTGCGCCATCTTGTGTCGGCCGAAGCGGGTGCCGAAGTAGTAGGCCGCGGTGTCCCCCAGCCAGACGATGGCGAGCAGCAGGAAGACCCACCACGGACCGATCCGGTGGATCCGGTAGAGGCTCGCGATGGGCAGGGCGAAGTAGGGGATTCCGAACGAGAAGGCGGCCAGGGCCGGGAACACCTCGGGCAGCGGCGTCTTGGCCAGGAGCACCAGCGAGCCCACCCCCACCGAGAGCAGCAGGGCGGCACCGAACAGCTCGAGGTCCTGCCCGCCGGGGCCCTCGGCGATGGGCAGGAATCCCGCCAGCAGGACCGCCGCCAGAGGGACCAGGGCGAGGACCGCCTCGACCGGGGCGCCCGGCGCCCAGAAGCGGGTGATGCGCACGTACTCCCCGGAAGCCCAGCCGATCACCACCGCCACCAGGATGAAGAACCAGACGCTGGGCAAGTAGAAGACGGCGGCGAGCGCCACCGGCACGGTCAGGGCGGCGGTCAGCAGACGCTTCATGGCTCAGGCGCCGCGTTCCCGGTGCCGGGCGGCGAGCGCGGCGTCGGTGCTCCCCTCCCCGGCGCCGCCCCCCACCCCGCCGAACCGGCGCTCGCGGGACTGGTAGTCGAGGATCGCTCGGTAGAGGTGGCCGCGCCGGAAGTCGGGCCACAGCGTCGAGGTCACCCAGATCTCGGTGTAGGCGATCTGCCAGAGCAGGAAGTTCGAGACCCTGAGCTCGCCCGAGGTTCGGATCAGCAGGTCGGGATCGGGCAGCCCCGAGGTGTAGAGGTAGTCGCCGATCGTCTCCTCGTCGATGTCGGCCCGCTTGCCGGCCGCCCAGTCGGAGACGACGTGGCGGCAGGCATCGACGATCTCGCACCGCCCGGAGTAGTTGAGCGCGATGTTCAGCGTCATGCGCTCGCCGCCCGCGGTGGCCTCGACCGCCCGTTCGAGCTGGCGCACGACCGAGTCGTCGAGCTCGCGCCAGCGGCCGATGGGCCGGCACCGGATGCCATTGGCCACCAGCTCGTCGAGCTCCCGGCGGATGTACTCCTTGAGCAGGTTCATCAGGGTCCAGATCTCGAAGCGAGGTCGCTTCCAGTTCTCGACCGAGAAGGCGTAGAGAGTGAGCACCGGGATGCCCAGCCGGGCCGTCGTCTCCACGGTCTCCCGCACGGCGTCGACCCCGGCCCGATGGCCGTCGACCCGCGGCTGGGCCCGCTCGGCCGCCCAACGCCCGTTGCCGTCCATGATCAGCGCCACGTGGCGGGGAAGCCGCTCGAAGTCGATGCGGCGCACGAGGAGCTCTTCGGGCGAGCCGGGCTCGGCGAGGCGGGCGAGATCGGGCGACGGCATGGCGGGAGGCATTGTATCTTGGCGCCTTCACCCGCTCACGGGAACTGTTTCAGGGCGCGCCAGGCTTCCGGATACTCGACCCGCTGGAGCACCAGGCCGCGGGCCGGTGCCGTCGGGCCGGCCTCGGAGCGCGGCCGGCCGCCCAGCAACTCGGCAAAGGCCGCCGGGCTGCGGCGTCCGCGGGCCACCTCGAGAAGTGTCCCCACCAGGGAGCGGACCATGCCGCGAAGGAACCCGTCGCCGGTGATCCGGAAGACGATCTCGTCGCCCCGATCTACCCACTCCGCCCCGGTGACGGTGCGGAAGGGGCGGGTATGGGCGCCGCCGGCGAGGGCGAAGGCGGAGAAGTCGTGACGCCCGGGAAGGTGAGCCGTCGCCGCCCGGAGCGCCGTGAGATCGACCCGTCCGGCCACCCGGACCACGAAGGGCGCGTCGAGGGGCGAGAGGATCGGGGCGTGGCTCAGCCGGTAGCGGTACTCCTTGCCGGCCGCGTGCTTCCGGGCGTCGAAGCCCTCGGCGACGGACTCGGCCGCCATCACCCGGACGTCCTCCGGCAAGAAGCGGTTGGTGCCGTGGACCAGTCCCTTCAGGGGAACGAGCCGGCCGGCGCCCCCTTCGAGCACCAGGTGCGCCGTCTGGCCCCGGGCGTGGACTCCGGCGTCGGTACGGCTCGCGCCCACCACCCGGATCGGCCGGGCGGCGGGATCGTCCGCGGGGGCGAGCCACCGCGCCAGCGCTTCCTCGACCACCTGCTGGACGGCCAGGGCGTTGTCCTGACGCTGCCAGCCGGCGTAGGCGCTACCCCGGTAGGAGAGGATCAGCCGGTAGACCATCGCGACGTGCGGCCCACTCTACATCGCCCCTCCAAGGCGCTCCCCCGGAGCCGAGACTCCGGGTGGCGGCGTCCCCTTCCCCCCCGTGGGGTGGGAAGGGGATCGAGGGGTTGCGGGGGGCA
>CAZIIB010000468.1:0-3800 GCA_964539125.1 uncultured Thermoanaerobaculia bacterium
GGCCTTCAATTTCTCGGTCTTCTCGTCTGCCATGGGTCCTTGACTCCTTTGCGGCCCGTGCTCGCCGGAATCGGCCGGCCCGGCGGCCCGGTCGTCCGGCAAGCTCGGTCAGGCAATCTAACAGATGAGGGAACGCGCGTCCCGCTCTCGGGGAACCCTTGCCCGCGACGGGCGGAAGCGAGCTCGTCCGAGCGGGGAGACGCCGGGCGCCGGGCCATTCCTCGAGGAGGCGGACCGGGCACGATGACGGGCAGGGCGAGGTCACTGTAGCCGACCGGTCCCGAGGGGTCAAGGCCTGCCTCCCGGTCGCGGGGGAGGCTTCGGTATACTCGGTTCGGGGTTCGCCCCGGCCCTGAAACGTCGAGTCCATTTCAAGGAGGTTCTCCGTGCTTCGTCGATCGACCGCCCTCGTCTTCGTCGCCCTCGCTCTCGTCGCCGCGCTCGCTTGCGGTCAGCCGAAGAGCCCCGAGGAGAAGGTCGCGGAGCTGCGCTCCGAGTACACCGTCAAGGTCAACGGGTTCGCCGTCAAGGAGCAACCGACGGCGATGGATCAGGGGATGGCCCAGGAGGGCATGCCCGGCGAGGAAGGCGCTCAGGCGGGCGCCGCGGGCGAGATGCCCCAGGCGGGCGAGATGGCCCAGGCAGGCGAGATGGCCGAGCCGGCGCCGGTCCAGCAGAGCGTGATCCTCGACATGCTGGTGAGCCGGAAGGGGCGCAAGGGCTTGACCGGACTGACGGTCGACATCTCCGAGGCCGATCCCCAGGGCAACGAGAAGGGCCACTGGCGCGCCTATCTCGACGTCTCGAGCGTGCTGCCCGGCTCCAGCGCTCAGATCTCCTACACCGTCGACGACGTCGACTACCAGAAGGGCGACGGCTTCAACGCCGAGGTGCGCCAGCCGGTGCCGCCCGCCGAGCGGAGCGAGTACCGGGAGTTCCAGGACCACGGCCAGGCAAATTCCGGGAGCAAGGGCTAGTCGCTTGGCGATCACCGCCCCCGACGCGTCCAGTCGAGCCGAGGGCTTCGACGCTTCCTCCGCCGCCGCGACCCTCGAGCGTCTGGAGGGCGCGATCGCGCGGGTGATCCGGGGCAAGCCGGAGGCCATCCGCCTGGCCGTGATCTCCCTCCTCGCCCAGGGCCACATGCTGATCGAGGACGTGCCCGGCGTCGGCAAGACGACCCTGGCCCAGGCCCTGGCGCGCTCGGTGGGGCTGGCGTTCCAGCGGGTCCAGTTCACCAGCGACCTGCTTCCCTCGGACATCATCGGGGTCTCGATCTTCAATCAGAAAGAGCAGGCCTTCGAGTTCGTTCCCGGGCCGCTGTTCGCCAACGTGGTGCTCGCCGACGAGATCAACCGCGCGACGCCCAAGACCCAGTCGGCCCTGCTCGAGGCCATGGGCGAGCGCAAGGTCTCCGTGGAGCGCAAGCGCTACGCCCTGCCCGAGCCCTTCGTGGTTCTCGCCACCCAGAACCCTCTCGAGTACCACGGCACCTTTCCCCTGCCCGAGTCCCAGCTCGACCGCTTCCTGCTCTCGGTGCGCCTCGGCTACCCGCCGCCGGACGAGGAACGGGCGCTCCTGCTCTCGGGAGGCGTCGAGGAGATCCTGGCCGGTCTGCGCCCGGTGGCCTCGAAGGAGGAGCTGCTCGATCTCCAGAGCCGGAGCCGGCAGGTGCGGGTGGCCGACAAGCTCGCCGGCTACATCCTGGAGATCGCCACGGCGACCCGCGAGAGCCGGGACTTCCTGCTCGGCGTCTCGACCCGGGGAGCCCAGAGCCTCTATCGCGCGAGCCAGGCCATGGCCGTATGCCAGGGGCGCGACTACGCGGTGCCCGACGACGTCCAACGCCTCGCCGGCTCCGTGCTCGCCCACCGGGTCATCCTGCGCCGGGGCGCGAGCGACCTGGAAGCCGCGCGGGGGGCGATCCGCCGAGTGGTCGAGGCCGTGCCGGTGCCGGTCTAGGCTCCCCCCTCACCCGCGGTCCCTCACCCCACGGGCACCGCCGGGCGCAGCCCGGTGGTCCGGGGGGGAGAAGGACGCCACCTCCCGCCGCTCTCCGCGTGCTACGAGGTGCAAAGCGGAAGGCGGGGGCGCCGCGGCGTGTTCTCCAGGGCACAGCGATGAAGGCCGTGAGCTCCCGCCGCCGACGCGGCACGAAGGCCCCCGAGGGCATCCGGATCACCAAGGTCGGGCTCTGGTACGTGCTGTTCGCGGTGCTGGTGGCCATCGCCGCCACCAATACCGGCAACAACGCGCTCTATCTCGTCGTGGCGGTGATGCTCGGCGTGCTGGTCGTCTCGGGGGTCGTCTCGCGCTACAACGTGGACCGGCTCGACGCCGCGGTCGAGGTCCGCGGCGACGTCTTCGCCAACGAGCCGTTCACGGTCGACTTCTCGCTGCGCAACCGGAGCCGCTTGTTCCCCCACTGGTTTCTGCTGGTGGCGGCCTCGAAGAGCGGGATTCCCCGCCTGGTGCCCTACCTGCCGCGCAAGGAGCGGAGCCAGGGGCGCCTGGAGATCCTCCTCCGCCACCGCGGCGTTCAGGAGATCCCCGCGGTCCACGTCTCGAGCCTCTTTCCCTTCGGCTTCTTCCGCAAGGGCGTGCGCTACCCCGTCGACGAGGAGCTGGTGGTCTTCCCCGAGATCTACTCGGCCGCCACGGCCGAGGTGGAGCGCACCGGCCGCTTCGGTGACGCGGCCGCCGGGCGGGCGGGTTGGGGACACGACCTCTACGCTCTGCGCGGCTTTCGCCAGGGGGACGACCCGCGGGGCATCCACTGGAAGCAGACGGCCCGAACCGGGGCGATGGTCTTCATGGAGCGCGAGTCCGAGGACAACCGGCGCCTGTCGATCCTCTTCGACAATGGGGTCGGTTCGCTCGACGGCCAGGCGGCGCGCGACCGCTTCGAGCGGCTGGTGAGCGAGGCGGCCACCGCCGCCGTCGACCACCTGGCCCGCGACTTCGAGGTGGAGCTCGTCACCCGGGAGCAGACCCTGCCCTTCGCCCGGGGCCGGCGCCAGCGCACGGCGATCCTCGAGACGTTGGCGGTGATCGAGCCGGTGGCGCGTGGGAGCGCGCCGCTGCGCTCGCGCGATCCGAGCGTTCCGCAGGTGCGCCTGGCCTTCGAGCCGGCCGGCGCGGGCGGCGCTCCCGACGCGGCCCCGGCCGTCGGGGAGGCAGGGCGTTGACCTTCGCGCGCGAGAAGCGGCTGCTCGTCGGGTGGCTCGCCCTGGTGGCGCCGGTGCCGCTGCCGTTCAACGGCATTCTGGAGTGGATCTACCTGGCCGCCTACCTGGCGGTGGTCGTGCTCTTCCTGCGCCGCGCCGCGCGCGACCCCGGGGGTTGGCTCCCGACCTGGGCGATGAACGTCCTGGCGGTCGCCTACCTGCCCTACTTCGCCCTCGACCTGGCGGTGCTCTCCCGCGGGCGCCTGGTGGCACCGGTCACCCACCTGCTGCTGTTCACCGTCCTGGTCAAGCTCTTCGCCATGCGCCGGGAGCGCGACAAGTGGCAGACCACGATCGCCATCTTCTTCCTCTTCCTGGTCTCGATGGCGACCAGTGTCCATCCTTCGGTGGCGCTTCCCCTGGTGGTCTTCCTGCTGATTGCCCTGCTGCTCTTCGCCCGCTTCGCCCAGCTCCATCTGATCGCCGGGTTCGCCGCCACCGACGAGGACCGGCGGGCGCTGCTCGCGGTGCCCGTGCGCCGCTTCCTGGTGGCCGCGACCGGGGCCACCCTGGTCCTCGCCGTCCCCCTGTTCATCATTCTCCCCCGGGTGCGCAGCCCCTTCGTGGGTGGGC
>CAZIIB010000469.1:0-3799 GCA_964539125.1 uncultured Thermoanaerobaculia bacterium
CGCTCGGAGCGCTCCCGGAGCCGGCGCAGCAAGACCTCGGGCAAGCGCAGGAACGCCTCCACCACGTCCGGGTCGAGCTGAGTGCCCGCCACCCGGCACAGCTCGGTGATCGCCTCCCCGTGGCTGCGGGCCCGGCGGTACGGGCGGTCCGAGGTGATCGAGTCGTAGGTATCGACCACCGCGAAGATCCGAGCGGCGAGCGGGATGTCCTCGCGGACCAGGCCGCGGGGATAGCCGCCGCCGTCCCAGCGCTCGTGGTGGCTGTAGACGATCTCGAGCGCCGGGTCGAGGAACTTGACGTCGGCCAGCATCTCGAACCCCCAGTTCGGGTGCTGGCGCATGACGTGCCACTCTTCCTCGGTGAGCCGGCCGGTCTTGCGCAGGATGGCGTCCGGCACCGCGATCTTGCCTACGTCGTGGAGGAGCGATCCCCACTCGATGGCCCTCAGCTCCTCCGCCTTCATGTCGAGGGCGCGCGCCAGGGCGAGTGCGTAGTGCGCGACGCGGAAGGAGTGGCCGGTGGTCTCGTGATCGCGGGCGTCGATGGCGGCGACCACGGCACCCACCGCCTCCACGTACGACCGTTCGCGGTCCCGCAGGCTCTCCTCCAGGGTGGTCATCAAGCTCGAGAAGGCCTCGCGTAACGCGCCCACCTCGGAGCTGACCCAGCGCACCGGGCGTTCGGCCAGGAGGCTGCGCTCGAGATGGCCCGTGGCCGCGGTTCGGGCCATGGCGTCGGTGAGCTCACCCAGGGCGCGCTCGTGGCGCCTGGAGCCGAGCCACAGCAGGGGGATCATCACCAACAGCCCCGAGAGGCCCACGAGGGCGACGTCGCGGGTCAAGAACGAGTCGAAGGAGTGACCGCGCGCCGCGCGCAGCATGAGGAGACCCGCCGCAGTGTCGGGCGGGTCGAGGTCGCGGTTCGGATCGGCGCTCGGCAGTGGATCGAAACGGGCGAGGTACGACTTGCCGGCCAGGGAGACGGTGTGGATCTCGCCCGGTTCCAGGCCGCGCGCGAATCGGGCGGTCTGGGGGAGGCTGCCCAGCGGCAGGCTGCTCGCCACCGGCACCCCCCCGGCCACGAACACCACGTCGGCGCCGGTCAGGCGGGAGAGGCGCCCGGCCTCCGCGGAGTCGAGCTCCTCGGCGAGGGTGACGGTGCCCAGCAGCCGGCCGTCGGAGTGGTCGCGCAGCGGCCGCATGGCGAAACGGAACAGATGTCTCCGGGCCAGAACGATGCCCTGACGCCAGGGAGGGAGGGAGCCCAGGGGCAGCCCGACGCCGGTGTCGGCGCCCGCCACCGCGAGCGGGTGTCCGGCGGCGTCGGTCAGCCCCAGATAGCCGATGCTCGGATGGCTCGCGGTGAAGCGCTCGAGCACTGCCGCGGCCGCCCCGGGGTCACCCCGGCGGGCGATCTCATCGAGGCGAAGCGCCTCGATCAGGAGGCGCGCCTGGGCGCCCAGGTGATCGATCCTCTCGTCGCCGAGCTGGTGCGCGGTCTCCGCCGCGGCTTCGAGCCGGTCGCTGACCCAGCTCCGGGCTGCCTCCTCCTCGTGGTGGGCCACCACCAGCATGGTCCCGACCGTGACGGCCAGGAGGACGACAGAGGTGAGCAGGATGATCCGCGTGCGTAAGTTCAACGGCTATGGCTCCCTTGCCCTGACCCCGACCCGACGATCCGGTCGATGAAACCGGTTCCACACGACGGTCGCCCCAGACCGGACGGCAGGCGGCTCGCGCTCCGGCCACCGGTGAGCAGCGTCGGGGATGCGTAGGGAAGTATAAACGAAGTCATGGCTTTCGGCACAGGGGCGGCCCCGCGGTCCGTTCACTCGCGCAGGGCACAAGAATCCCCACTACCAAGTGCGCCTTGGGTGGTACAACGGGACTCGGCGCTCGCCGCAGACGTGAGCCGGGCCCATGCACGGAGTCGTCCACGCACTGAAATACGCCCGCCGGGTCGTCGTCGGATTGGCGCCGAGCCCGGAGCCGCGCGCGATGGTGGCAGCCCGTGGTGAAGGTCTGCGCGCGGCGACGCGGCCTCCCACCGAGGGCTGCTAGACTCTCGCCCGGTTCGCCGGCGCCACAGCCAGCCCGATGGGCGGTGGGCTCGCGCTCGTCCTTCGCCAACCTGCGCGCACGGGAGGACCCCATGGAAAGTCTTCGCGCCTTTCTCGACCGGCACTTCCTCCACTTCAACGCTCGCGAGACCGTGGCCGCGGCGAGGGCCTACGAGGACCACCTGGCCGCCGGCGGCAAGATGCTGCTCAGCCTGGCCGGCGCCATGTCCACGGCGGAGCTGGGGATCATCCTGGCGCGCATGATCCGCGAGGGGAAGGTCCACGCGATCTCCTGCACCGGAGCGAACCTCGAAGAGGACGTCTTCAACCTGGTGGCCCACGACGAGTACGAGCTGGTCCCCGAGTGGCGCGGCCTTTCGGCCGAAGACGAGAAACGGCTCTACGACCGGGGCTTCAACCGAGTCACCGACACCTGCATCCCCGAGCAGGTCATGCGCCACGTCGAGGCGCGCCTGATCGAGCGGTGGGCCCGCGCCGCCGACGCCGGCGAGCGGAAGCTCCCCAGCGAATTCCTCTCCGACGTCCTGGGGAGCGGCGAGATCGCGGAGCACTACCAGAGCGATCCGGCCGACTCCTGGCTGATTGCGGCGATGGAGGCGGGCATCCCGGTCTACACCCCGGGCTGGGAGGACTCGACCACCGGCAACATGATGGCCGCGGCCGTGATCCGGGGCGAGCTCCCCCACCACCAGTGCGTCACGACGGGCACCGAGCAGTTCCAGCGGCTCATGGCGTGGTACGAGGCGAGCTGCGGCAAGGGGACGGGCAAGCCGTCGGTGGGCTTCTTCCAGATCGGAGGCGGCATCGCCGGCGACTTCGCCATCTGCTCGGTCCCCTGCCTGATCCAGGACCTCAAGCGCGAAGACACTCCCTTCTGGGGCTACTTCGCCCAGATCTCCGACGCCCCCGCCTCCTACGGCGGCTACTCGGGAGCGGTGGCGAACGAGAAGATCACCTGGGGCAAGCTGGACGTCGGCACGCCGAAGTTCATGATTCAGTCGGATGCCTCGATCGTGGCGCCGCTGATCTTTGGATACGTCTTGGGTGATTGAGGGCCCACCCCCTCGCCCTCGATCCCCTTCCCACCCCCGAGGGGGGAAGGGGGACCCCCCGCCCATGGTCCGCCGGAGGTGCCCGGCCGCCACCCCCACCCAGATTCCTCGACTCCGCTTCGCTCCGCTCGGAATGACAAGGTCAGGAGCTGGCGGGAGATGAGGGAGGGAGCGCTCCGGAGTCCGGACCCGCCGATCCCCCCACCTCACCCCCAGAAGGAGCGGAGGCCGTTGTTTCAACCGCCAAGGGGGCAGCCCGGGGGCCGCGGTGGTTTCTCGCCGGCGCAGCCGCGGAGTCCGGACCCGCCGATCCCCCCACCTCACCCCCAGAAGGAGCGGAGGGCGGCCGCTTCAAGAACCAAGGGGGCAGCCCGGGGGCCGGAGTGGTTTCTCGCCGGCGCAGTTTGCCGCCGAGAAAGCCACCCGGCCCGCGGGCGTCGCAACTCGCCTCCGCCCCAACGACCTCAGACCCCGCCGCCTCCGCCTCGACGACCTCCGCCGCCTACCTCCCCTTCCACTCCGCCCGACGCTTCCCCAAGAACGCCGCCACCCCCTCCGCCTTGTCCTGCGAAGAAAAGCAGAGACAGAACAGATCCCGCTCGTACAAGATCCCCTCCTCGATCGCCAGCCGCTCGCTCGCCCGCAGCGCCTCCTTCGCCACCCGCA
>CAZIIB010000470.1:0-3779 GCA_964539125.1 uncultured Thermoanaerobaculia bacterium
GGATCCATCGTCTCGCCGCCTGCGAAGTCATCCGAGGTCTCGAGCCAGTCGACGCTCCCGTCCTTTCGAGCGATGAAGCCCTCGAGGCTCGCCGCCATGTGGATCGTCACCCGCGAATCAGAGCTTGCCATCGTGTGGACCTCACGTCGCCAAAGGCCGTCCTCGTTGTTCGTCCACCGGGGTCAGGATCGCCGGCGCCGTCGGCACACTCTCGCTCCTGGCCCAGAGAGCCCTGAACCTGTCGTCGAAGCCTGAGGACGTGGACAATAGCATGCTCCGGTAGCTGCTCGAGATCGTCGACGGGACCCCAGGAAGAACGGATCTGAAGCGCTGTCGCCTCAGCCTCCGTGGTCTCCCACCTCCCCTCCGACGAGGAAGCCACTCCGCAAACCAAGGATGCCCTGCCGCTCTTTCGGCCTCCAGATGACTCTCCACGGTTCCGGCGGCACTTCGGTGGCCGCCACGCACAAGCGACCCGCCACCGCCAGACAGAATGTCAGTTGACATCCATCGCTCCGACAGATAATATCCGCCCAACGGGCGCTTGCTATCCCGCTGTTTCCCGAGAAAAGGAGGGAACCGGTGCTCTTTCAGCCCCCAGAGCTCGACAGCCAGGAGAGGGCCGTCCTCAGCAGAGTGATCCACCTCAAGAAGGAGCTGGACTTCATGATGCCGCCGGGTAGATGGTTCGGCTCGCTTCGGAGAGACACCTTCGCGCGTGCTGTTCGAGCATCAAACAGCATCGAAGGATACGACGTTTCCTTGGACGACGCGCGCGCCATCGTCGAAAACGAAGAACCGCTCGAGGCCGAAGCGGAGTCGAAAGCGGCCAACAATGGCTACAGAGCAGCAATGACGCTGGTCCTCCAGAAGGAAGATGATCCATACTTCAGCTACTCCTACGAGTTTCTGAACGCCCTGCACTTCTTGATGATCGGGTACGATCTGGCGAAGAACCCCGGGAGGTGGCGACCAGGGGTGGTGTTCGTTTACGATGATCTCAAGGAGGAGCGCGTCTACGAGGGCCCGAGCATCGAGATCGTGCCCGCGCTCATGACAGAGCTCGTCTCCTCCCTGAACGCACCGGGCAATACGCATCCGGTCATAGCGGCAGCGATGGCTCACCTCAACTATGTGATGATTCACCCACACTCGGATGGTAACGGCCGCATGGCACGTTGCCTCCAAACACTGGTCTTGGCGCGGGGAGCCATGGGAAGGAACCCGATCTTCATCAGCATCGAGGAGTACTTGGGGCGCAACACGCCCGAATACTACGACGTTCTCTTGAAGGTCGGACGGGGTTCATGGCATCCGGAGAACGATGCCCGCCCGTGGGTCAGGTTCTGCCTGGTCGCCCATTACCGTCAAGCAATGACCGTGAAGCGAAGAGCTCAGCGTTGGAGTGGAATCTTCGGCCTGATCGAAGAGGAAGTCGAGCGACGAGGGATCCACGAGAGAGCCACGATCGCGTTGGCCGAGGCCGCGTATGGATTCCAAGTCAGGAATGCCACGTATCGGAAAAGTGCAGAGGTCTCGGACGCGTTGGCCTCCAGGGACCTCAAGGAGCTGGTCGATGCCGGCTTGCTAGTACCCCACGGGGAACGGCGAGGCCGATACTACACAGCAGGTGAGCCGCTTCTGGCGATCGCCAAGGCAGTCCATCGGCCCGAGCGGCCAGGTGACCCGTTCGAGGAAGTCGCGATGAACGACGATCAGCAGCTCTTGTTCCCGAGTTGACCAGCAAGCCTCCGCCGCTCTTCGGCTGATCCCGGATCGCTCATGAGCAGCCAGCTCCAACACCCTCCAAAAGGTGTAAGCGTCCGGGCAACCCAGCTTCCGCCGGCCGGGCGGGCTCGACAAGATCGGCCCAGGAGATGACCCATGGCGCGGAAGCGAGTCGAGTCGTTGGAGCGAGAGAGCACGTGGCGGGGGTTGGTGGACGAGTGGCGCGAGAGCGAGCTGATGCAGGAGGCGTTCTGTCGGGAGCGGGGGGTGTCGGTGGCGTCCTTCCGCTGGTGGAAGTGGAAGCCGCCAAGCCCGTGCCAGGCACTTCTTCAGTCGGCGCCTTCCGCGTTATCTGCAAAGACGGCCGCAAGGACATCGCAGAGCAGGCGGTACTCCCCATGAGAGAGAACTCGTGAGCCGTGGGCATCGGCCGCAAGCTCTGAGAAGCGCTGGGACCGTTCAATCTCGAATTGTGCCTGAGCCTTTCCGATCGACTTCGGGCCTCGGCCGAGTCGCCCCTTTGGGGACACCGAAACGTATAGGGCTGCCTGCTTCTGGCGATCTAGCATGCCCTCGGCGAGCTTTCGGGCCTTTCCCGACCACTCGGGCTCGGGTAGCGCATACCCATGAAGAAGTTGGTCGAGCTTTTTGTGACTGAGGATGTTGACGGCCCATGCGACTTCTGCGGGCAGGTACTCGAGGGGGTCGCCTCGGACGCTTGCTTGCGCGCGCTCTAGCGCGATCTCGAGAGGCACAGCCAACCAATCGATCAGGACGCCAACAAGATGCTTTGAGTGGTGGTGGGTGAGTAGATGTCGAATTCCCGCGCCCCACTTGATGACTCCTCGATCAACGAGGTGAAGCAGGAACGCCTTCGCGAACTCCTCCTGGGCAAGGACGGCGAGAGCGAATGATGTTGAATACCGCTCCCAGTCGGGCAGGCACTCGGCGTCTGAGAGGAGAGCATCCCCGTTCTCTAGACATGCCTCAATCGCATCTCCCCAGCTGTAATCGTTGGCCATGAGCGGCCTCGCATGGTTTCCAACGTGACCGAGGTAACCGGCTCGGTCCGCAGGGACGGGTCCGGTTCACCGATGGGCTCACCGAGTTAGCCAGCTTTATAAAGCTCCCTCAGTTTATCCAGTTCCTTGCCGATGGCCCCAAGTCCCTTCGGCCCGCCATCCTCCGTGAGTTGCTTGACGAAAGCGATGGAGTTCGCAATGATGCCCGCCATAGTATCTATGTACCTCTGAACTTCGGTCGGCTCGATGGGCCGGAAGAAGACCACACGATACTCACTATTAGTTCTTTCGATGTGCCGGTCCTCCAGCGCATTGAGATTGTTGTGGCCGTGAGAACAGAGGTGCGCATAGACACTATCGTAACGGTCCTGTTCTCCCGCAAGCTCAAAGCGCGCCTGAATGGTCAGCTCGCCGACACCCTCTTTGCTACGTCTGCGGAGATCAGCTTGAATCTCCTTGATCACCATCGCAAGCTCTCGATCCTCAGTGATGGATGCTAGGTAGGGATTGTTCGCTCCCCTCTCGTAAGCTGCTTTGGCAAGACGGAGTCGCTGCTTCTGCCAAGCGGCCGACATCCTGTGCAGGTACTTGTCGTCGGTTACCAGGTTGGAGAGATCTACGTAAGCTTCCAGCATGGCCCGAAGCAAGACGGGTGTCCCCGTTGCCTCACGGAGTTTGATAAGCGCCACAAGCGCTCGAGACAGCTCCAGCAGAGTGCCATGGAGAGCAATGGAACACAGCTGCTGCGGATTGTTCGGATCAAATTGCACAGCTTCACTAGCCGAGTGGACCATCTCAGCTAGCGCCTCGTATTGAGCTACTACCTTCCTGACGTCCATGGGCATGCCTAGCCGCTGTGGGAGCGACTGGCGGCTCTTGCGGTTGCGAATGCCTCAGCGACGTCTAGTTCGACTGGCTGTGGTCTCCGCATCGGCTCATCTCCTTCGCGTGTCTTGCTTTACGGAATCTAGCAGGGGCGAGGAGGCGCGTCAATGCGACGGCCTGGTGGACGGATATCGAGATTCTCCG
>CAZIIB010000471.1:0-3769 GCA_964539125.1 uncultured Thermoanaerobaculia bacterium
CGGCAAGCAGTTCAACAACAAGCACCACTCGACGGTCATGTACGCTGTGGACAAGATCGAGCAGCTGCGGACCTCCGACGACGACCTCGATCGCACCGTACGCGTCATCCAGGAGCACTTCTCCTGAGTCTGACCGGGCTTCGAAGCTCGCGACCGACCGACTTCGGATTTCCTGCGGAGATTCCTGTGGCCCAGGTTGTGGACGGCCTGCGGAAGACGTCGCCCTCCCCGGTTTTCCACTCCCGCTCCACAGGCGCTCCACACCTGACCATCCGCTGACTGCGGAGCCGCCAACCTCCTCGATCGATGGCACTTGCAAAGACCGTCCACCGTTCCACAAGACCTAGGGACTACTACTGCTGTGCTATATATTCCTCGATCTCTTTGAGGAGGGAGTAGAGCGATGGACGTCCGAGTCGAGCGCAACCAATTCCTCGCCGAGCTGGCACCGATGCAGGGCATCGTCGAGCGCAAGACGACGATCCCCGTGCTCGCCCATCTCCTCCTGAGCGCCAAGGGCGACCGTTTGAGCCTGGCCGCGACCGACCTCGACGTGTCCCTGACCTCGTACTGCGAGGCGGACGTGGCCGCGGAGGGGGCGATCGCGGTCCAGGCCAAGAAGTTCATGGAGATCATCCGCTCGCTGGTGGGCAAAGAGGTCCATCTGATCCAGGAGGAGCCCCGCGAGCTCACCATCCGCGCCGGCAACTCCCGCTTCAAGATCCATGGACTGCCGCCGGAGGATTTCCCCACGTTGCCCACCGTCGACGAGGAGTACCGGGTGGAGATCCCCTTCGCCGAGGTCCGGAAGATGATCTCGAAGATCCTCTTCGCGGTCTCGAGTGAGGAGTCCCGCTTCCAGCTCAACGGCGCGCTGCTCAAGTTCAAGGCGTCCTCGATCGAGATGGTGGCGACCGACGGCCATCGTCTGGCCCTGGTCGAGTCGCCCGTCGAGGGACTGGGCCGAGGCGACGGGGCGGAGGAGGACTCGGTCTTGGTGCCGCGCAAGGCGCTCCAGGAGCTCCAGCGCTTCGAGAGCGACGAGGCGGTGGGATACCGGCGCGGTGAGCACCACCTCTCGTTTCGCCTCGGCCGTCGGGAGCTGATCTGCCGGATCCTCGAAGGGACCTTCCCGGACTACGAGCGGGTGATCGCCAAGGACAACGACAAGAAGGCGATCTTCGACCGCCAGAGCCTGGGCGACGCGGTCAAGCGGGTCGCTCTTCTCACCGGCGACCGTGCCCGGGCCGTGCGCCTCTCGTTCGCACCGGACGAGATGGTGGTCTCGGCGGTCAATCCCGATCTGGGCGAGGCCACCGAGCGGGTCGAGTGCGAGTACGACGGACCTGAGTTCAAGATCGGCATCAACCCCGACTACGTGGACCAGTTCCTGGCCGCGATCGAGGTGGACCGCGTACGCCTCGAGCTCAAGGACGAGAACACCCAGACGGTGGGGTACCCGGAGGACGGCGAGAGCGAGGGGCGCTACCTCTGCGTCATCATGCCCATGCGGATCTAGGCCGAAACCGCCACCGCCCTCCTCCGGGTAGCCCACCGTCCCGAGCGAGGCGAGCCCGCAAGGCGAGCCGAGCCGAGGGACCTCGCAGGTCCACAAACCGGGCGCGGAGTGAGACCGACCGCGCCGGCGAGAGCGGTGAGCCAAGCGCTCCTGACGGCCGAGTCGGCGGAGGGCAGAACCCGAAGGGGAGCGGAGCCGAGGGACCTCGCAGGCTCGTTGGCTGAGCTCGCCGCAGAGACATATCGACGACTTCGATGCTCGTCTCCCTGGTAGCCGAGCGCTTTCGGAACCTCGAGCCCCTGACCTGGGAGCCCGGTCCGGGCCGCCACCTCCTCCTGGGCGGCAACGGCGCCGGCAAGACGAGCCTTCTCGAAGCCGTCTACACGGCTGCCACGACGCGCAGCTTCCGGACGCCGCGCCTCGCCGAATGTGTGCGCCACGGAGAGGAGAGCTTCCACCTCCGAGCGGAGGTGGAGGGCACCGCCCGCACGGCCCTCGAGGTCTCCTGGAGTCCGTCGGGCCGGGAGCGCACCGTCAATGGCAGCCCTGGATCGCTCGCCGAGCACCTCGCCGCCCTGCCGGTGGTCGCCTGGGCCGCCAGCGACGCCGAGGTGATCTCCGGCCCCCCAGCCCGGCGTCGACGATTCCTCGACCGCGGGGTGGTGAGCCTGCGCCCCGGTGCCCTGGACGCCTTGCGCCGCTACCGGGAGGCCCTGGGCGAGAAGCGGAGCCTCCTCGCTCTCCCGCGGGCGGTGGGCAGCGCCGGCGAGGGGAGCCTCGCCGTCTGGAACCGGGTCGTCGCCGAGACGGCGGTGGAGGTCGTCCGCCTCCGCGCGGCTTACACCGAGGCGCTCTCCGCCGCTCTCGTCGAGGTGCTTGAGGAGGTCCGGGGCGGACCCGCCGTCGTCGTACCCGACGTCACCCTCACCTATCGGCCGTCGCCGGCGGCGGCGTGCGACGGGGTCGAGGCCACCGTCCGGCGCCTGGAGCGCGCCGCGGCGGCCGAGATGCGCCGGGGCATGCCGCTGCTGGGCCCCCACCGGGACGACCTCGAGATTCTCTGGGGAGAGCACGCGGCGGCCCAGGTGGCCTCCGCCGGCGAGCGCAAGCTCCTCTCCCTGGCCCTCACCACCGCGCATGGCCGGGTGATCGAGGCGGCGGGCAGGAGCCCCATCTACCTCCTCGACGACCTCGACGCCGAGCTCTCCGGCGAGAGCCTGACCGCGGTCTGGAGCGCCCTCGCCGGGGTCGGCCAGCTCGTCGCCGCGTCCAATCGCGCGGCGGTCTGGAACGAGCTCGAGACCGCCCGCCGCTGGAAGCTCGAGAGCGGTCGTCTGGCCGGCGACTGAGCGGTTTGTCCGCGGCGGGGCGAGTCCGCCGCGTAACTCATTGATTCGGCTGAACCTAGCGCTTCTTATTAGCGGATATTTGTGGTATAGTGCGCTCATCGCGCAACGTCCCGCTCAGGCGCGTCGGAAATCCCGGGACGAAACAATCTGCCGCACAGACCGCACAGGCACCGAAATCCGGTTGACGGCGGCGTACCGCCGTCCCGGCGAGCGGCATGAGGCCGGAGCGAGCTTGACCCCGAAAGGACCCCGAGCGGGCCCCAAGCGCGCCGGCCGAGGAGAGGCATCGTTGGACGACATCAAGAAGCGACCGAAGACCAACACCGCGCGCCCGGAAGGTGGTGACGCCGAGACGCCCACCGGCACCCTGACCGCCCCGCCCGAGGCCCAGGCGGAGACCCTGCCGCCCGAGCTGGTGGAGAAGGACGGCAAGCCGGCCGAGCTCCTCGGCCCCGGCTCCGCGTACACGGCCGAGAACATCAAGGTCCTGAAGGGTCTCGAGGCCGTTCGCAAGCGGCCGGGAATGTACATCGGTGACACCGACGACACCTCGGGCCTCCACCACATGGTCTTCGAGCTGGTCGACAACTCGATCGACGAGGCCCAGGCCGGCTTCGCCTCGTTCGTCGACGTGGTGATCCACAGCGACGCCTCGGTCTCGGTGCGCGACGACGGCCGCGGAATCCCGGTCGACTTTCACAAGAGCGAGGGGCGCTCGGCGGCCGAGGTCATCATGACCGAGCTCCATTCGGGCGGTAAGTTCGACAAGAACTCCTACAAGGTCTCCGGAGGCCTTCACGGCGTCGGCGTCTCGGTGGTCAACGCCCTGTCCGAGAAGCTCGAGCTCGAGATCCGGCGCGACGGCAAGACCTGGTTCCAGACCTACCACCGCGGCATCCCG
>CAZIIB010000472.1:0-3768 GCA_964539125.1 uncultured Thermoanaerobaculia bacterium
CGGTGCATCCCCAGGGCCTGGGCCGCGATCCCGAGGCGCGAGTGGTCGAGGGTGGCGAGGGCCATCTTGAACCCTTCGCCCTCCTCGCCCAGGAGGTTGGCGGCCGGCACCCGGCAGCCGTCGAGGATCACCGCCGAGGTGCGCGAGGCGCGCAGCCCCACCTTCTCCTCCCCGGCACCCACCTCGAGGCCGGGGGCGTCGGACGGCACGACGAACGCCGAGATCCCCCGCTTGCCGGCCTCCGGGTCGGTGCGGGCCATGACCACGTACCAGCGGGCGATCCCGGCGTTGGTGATCCAGGCCTTCTCGCCATCGAGCACCCACTCGTCGCCCTCGCGCCGGGCGCTCGCCGCCAGGCTGCCGGCGTCGCTCCCCGCGCCCGGCTCGGTGAGGGCGAACGCGCCCAGCTCGCCACCGGATGCGAGATCCGGGAGCACCCGCCGCTTGAGCTCCTCGCTCCCGAAGTGGACGATCGGCCAGCAGCAGACCGAGTTGGTCACGCTCACCGTGACGCCCACCGAGGGAGAGATCCGGGAGAGCTCTTCGATGATGAGGACGTACGTCAGGGGGTCGAGCCCGGCACCGCCGTACGCCTCGGGAACCATCACCCCGAGAAGTCCCATCTCGGACAGCTCGGCCACGATCTCCGCGGGGAACCGGTGATCGCGGTCCCGCTCCACTTCTCCGGGCGCGATCCGTTCCTCCGCGAAGCGCCGCACCTGCTCCTGGATCAGGAGCTGGTCCTCGGAGAGGGAGAAATCGACGCCCGGCTCGGCTTCGGCCACGGTCATGCGCGGTTCACCACCCAGTCGGCGATCACCATCTTCTGGATCTCGCTGGTGCCTTCGTAGATCTCGGTGATCCGCGCGTCGCGGAAGTAGCGCTCCACGTTGTACTCCTTGGTGTAGCCGTACCCGCCGTGGATCTGGAGCGCTCGCGTGGTGACCCGCTGGGCCATCTCGGCGGTGAACAGCTTGGCCTGCGCCGCCTCCAGGGTGAAGCGCTTCTGGTGCATCTTGGCCCAGGCCGCCTTCCAGGTGAGGAGGCGCCCTGCGTCGAGATCGGTCGACATGTCGGCGAGGTAGAACTGGATCGCCTGGAGGTCGGCCAGCGGCCGTCCGAACTGCTCGCGCTCCTGGGAGTACGCCAGCGCCTCCTCGAACGCCGCCTGGGCGATGCCCACCGCCTGGGCGGCGATGCCGATCCGGCCGCCGTCGAGGGTCGCCATGGCGATCTTGAACCCCTCGCCCTCCTCACCCAGGCGCCGGGAGGCCGGCACTCGCATGTCCTCGAAGGAGAGCTCGGTCGTCCCGGAGGCGTTGACCCCGAGCTTGACCTCGTGGCTGCCGTGGTGGTACCCGGGGGAGTCGGCTTCGACCAGGAAGGCGGTGATGCCCTTGTGCTTCTTCGCCGGGTCGACGGTGGCGAAGACCAGGGCCACGTCGGCGTCGGTGCCGTTGGTGATGAACATCTTGGTGCCGTTGAGCACGTAGTCGTCGCCGTCGCGCCGGGCGCTGGTCGTGAGGCCCGCCGCGTCGCTTCCGGCACCCGGCTCGGTGAGCGCGAAGCAGCCGAGCTTGGTCCCGCTGGCCAGAGGGGTGAGGACCTCGCGCTTCTGCTCTTCGCTGCCGAACTGCAGGATCGGATCGCAGACCAGGGAGTTATTGACCGAGAGGATCACCCCGCTGGTCGCGCAAGCGCGGCTGATCTCCTCGATCACCAGGCAGTAGGAGACGACGTCCATGCCCGCCCCTCCGTACTCCTCGGGCACCACGACGCCGGCCAGGCCGAGCTCGGCCGCCTGGTCGAAGAACTCGCGGGGGAACTCGCCGCTCTCGTCGATCTCCTTGGCCCGCGGGCGGACGACCTCGTCGGCGAAGCGCCGTACGGTCTCTCGCAGGAGCTTCTGCTCCTCACTCAGCTCGATGCGCATGGATCTCCCTCATGAACGGTCTGCGGGTCGCGTGCTCGTCGGGTGTCGGATCCTGGTTGCCGCGCGGGCGGACCCATTGAAATCGTACCAGACCCACCGCCCTCTCGGGGGTTCCCTTGGCGGGTCGGTTCGGGGCACAATCGGGTCGCCATGACTGAGCTCGCACCGATCGAGTACACCGAAGAAGAGCTGAAGAGCTACCTGCCGACGGGCTGGAACCTGGTCGGTTCCGAGGCCGGACAGTGGAACCCCGGGAAGAAGGTCTGGACGACGCGCGTGGAGGACACCGCCGACATGCGCTGGGATCTCGAGGTCCGGGCCCCCGACGTGTCGGAGAAGGGGCGGATCGAGGCCCTGCGCCTGGCGGTGGACCGGCTCTACCGGGACCGCCTGGGCAAGCGCACCCGCGGCCTGGGGCTCTAGTGGTCTGATTCACGAATCCCTTGTCTTTCGCGCAGGGGTCTTGCGGAGTGGCTCCAAGGCGCCACCCACGCCCTGCGGGCGCGGGTACCCGGGAGGCGATGCCGTAGCATCGTCGACGACGAGCAACGCAGGAGACGCCCGCAACCCCCCTGCGCCCTTCGGGTTACGGCGGCGCGTGGCCGTCTACGGCGTTGCCGCTCCTCACCGATGGCTCGGCATCGTCGAGGAGCGGCCGGCGCCGGGGCGGTAGATCGCGGTAGATCGCGGGAAGGGGACCGCGGGGATGCGGGGGGATCCGGTCAACCGCGGCTGCCGGGCTTGACGGGGCTCCCGCCCTCGACGCAGAGGGGGCACTCGCCGGCGGGCCAGGTGGGCAAGTCGAGCTCCAGCAGGTGGAAGAAAGGGACGTCGAACGGGTCCTCGCCGCCGGTCCGGTCGATGATGGCGCCTACCGCCACCACCTCGCCGCCGGCCGCCCGGGCCACCTGCGCCGTCTCCAGCGTCGAGCGGCCGGTCGTGACCACGTCCTCCACGATCACCACCCGCTCGCCGGGCTCCAGAGCGAAGCCGCGCCGTAGCTCCATCGTCCCCTCCCGCCGCTCGACGAACCGGAACGGAACCCCCAGCCCCTCCGCCACTTCGTGACCGATGATCAGGCCGCCCAGGGCCGGCGAGAGGACCGACGCCGGGCGCAGGGAGGCGAGCAGCCGGGCGAGGGCACGGCCGACCCGCCGGGCCCGCCGCGGCTCCTCGAGCAGTCGGGCGCACTGGACGTACGCCGGAGAGTGGAGGCCCGACGAGAGCACGAAGTGGCCCCGGGTGAGGGCACCGCTCTCCTCGAGCAGGGCCTCGACCTCCCGGGAATTGAGAGGCTCGAGTCGGTCAACGTGTTCCATGGCCCAGCTGCCGACGAGAAGGTCCCGGCGCCCTGCCGGAGTGGGCGGGGGCGTTCCTCTCCCCCCGGAGGGTGGGAGAGGGATCGAGGGTGAGGGGGGAGAGCCGATGAATCACGTGTGGTCCTCCCGCCGGATCCCGTACTGGTCCATCTTCTTGTACAGGTTGCTCCGGGGCGTCTCCACGTCGGCCGCCGTCTGGGTGACGTTCCAGTCGTTCTCCTCGAGCTTCTGGAGGAGGAACAGACGCTCGGCCGCCTCGCGGAACTCGCGCAGGGTCTTCAGGGACGTGAGGCTCGAGGAGAGCTCGGGGCGGGCGCCTCCGGTGGCGCGGAAGACGTCCTCGCGCGTGATCTCGTCGCCGGGCGAGAGGATCAGCAGGCGTTCCACCAGGTTCTTGAGCTCCCGGACGTTGCCCTTCCAGGGCAGGCTCCGGAGGTGCTCCAGCGCGTCCTCGTCGAACTCCTTCGGCCGGTAGTTGTTCTGCGCCGCGTAGCGCCGCACGAAGTACTCGACGAG
>CAZIIB010000473.1:0-3765 GCA_964539125.1 uncultured Thermoanaerobaculia bacterium
AGCTGGTGGTCGACCTGCTCGATCCCGGCTCGGAGCCGTGGCTCCGGGGGTACGCGCACTTCAACCTGGCCTTCCACCTCCATGCGGCCGGGGAGACCGAGGAGTCCGAAGCCGAGCTGGCGAGCCACGAACGGCTTCTTGCGGAAGCAGGGGAGGAAGTGGCCCAGCACGTCGTCTGGCTCCGGGCGCGAATCGCCTGGAGCCGGAGCGACCTCGCGGCGGCCGAGAGTCTCTACGGCGAGGCGCGCCGGCGGGCCCTCGACCGGGGCGTCGCCTGGGACGCGGGGCTGGTCTCGTTGGAGCTCGCGCTGGTGTACCTGGTCCAGGGGAGGACCGCCCAGGTCCGGGAGCTCGCCTCCGAGGCCCTCGGGGTGTTCGCCGAACAGAAGGTCGAGCGCGAGACTCGAGCGTCGCTCGAGCTGCTGGAGGCCGCGGCGCGCCGCGATGCGGTCACCCGCGAGCTCCTCGAGCAGGCGATCGCCGCCCTCGGGCGCGCGCAGCCGATTCGCGGCGGCTCGTAGGGCTCGCGCAGACTCCTAGTTTCTCTCGATCAAGTAGCTGCGGTCGGCGGGGAGGTCTCGAATCTCCTGGACGTGGCCGTCGGGCCAGGTGATCCGCAGGCGCTCGACAGTTTCCGCCGCGCCCAGGCCGAAGCTCGCCGCCGGCTCGACCTGGGAGAGGTAGCTCCGAGTGGGCATGATCCGCCGGACCTGGAGGCTTCCTCCGGCCGTCGCCTCGACCCGCGCCCCGATGCCGTCCGGGTTGGGCGGCGGGCTTCGCAGGACCACCCGCAGGTGGTGGTGACCCGCCGCCGGGTCCGGATCCAGGTCGTTGCGCAGCAGGCGGGCCGGACCCCCGGGCTGGGTGAGCACCAGGTCGAGGTCGCCATCTCCTTCGAGGTCGAGGAAGGCGGCGCCGCGTCCCGCCATGGGGCGCGAGAGGTCCCCCAGCTCGGCCGCCGGTACCTCGAGGAGCAGGGGTTTCCCTCCGGTGTTCCAGAAGAGCTGCGCCGGCTGGGCGTAGCGCTGTCCCGGCTCGAGCCGGGCGATGTCGGTCTCCACGTGGCCGTTGGCCTGAAAGAGATCGAGGCGGCCGTCGAGGTCGGCGTCGAAGAGCAGGACGCCGAAGGTGAGGTGACCCCGGGTGGCGTGGGCGAGGCCGGAGGCGAGGGAGAGGTCGGGCAGGAACGTGGGGTCGTCTCTTCCCGCCCGGTAGAGCGAGGTCGCCTCGCCCTCGAAGTTGCCCACCGCCAGCGCCAGGCCGCCGCCCGCTCCGAGCTCGCCCGCGTCGGTGCCCATGGCCCCGGTGGTGCCGCCGTCCCCGTCGTAGGCGACGCCGAAGAGCTCGGCGGCCTCCTCGAAGCGGGGCACGCCGCCCTCCGGCCCCCGGTTGTGGAAGAAGAGGTTGCGGGTCGTGTCGTCGGCCACCAGCAGGTCGACCCGGCCGTCCCCGTCGACGTCGACGGGGACCAGTCCCAGGGCCTTCGCCACCGGCTCGCCGGTCTCCGGGTCGTGGACCCGGACGCCGCTCGCCGCCGAGACGTCGGTGAAGGCTCCGGAGCCGTCGTTGCGGAAGAGGATCGGGTCGGCGCCGCGGTAGTGCTGGGGCCGGCCGTAGACGAGGGGTACGGTGTTTCCGTGGCGGTCGAGCCGCCGGTCGATCTCCGGCGACCAGGTGAGGTAGTTGCAGACGAAGAGGTCCAGGTCCCCGTCGCCGTCGGCGTCGAAGAAGGCGGCGCAGGTCGACCAATCGGCGGGCCCGCCCGTGACCCCGGCTGCGGCGGTCACCTCCGCGAAGCGCCCGCCCCGGTTGTGCAGCAGGTGGTTCGGGCCGACTGCGGTCAGGTAGAGGTCGGGCCAGCCGTCGCCGTCGTAGTCGCCCACGGCCACCCCCTGGCCGTAGAAGGAGAGGTCGAGGCCGGCCTGGGCGGTGACGTCGTGGAAGTGCCCGGCGCCGTCGTTGGCGTAGAGCGCCATGGTGGGCGCCTGGCTCGATGCCGCGCCCGGGCGCTCGTGCCCCGGCCAGTCGGCGGAGTCGACGAACAGGAGGTCCGGGTCGCCGTCGCGATCGTAGTCGAGCACCGCGACGCCGCCCCCCATGGTCTCGGGGAGGAGCTTCTCGCCGTACGCCCCGTTGGTATGGACGAAGGCCACGCCCGAGGCCGCCGTGACGTCGGTGAACGGAAGGGAAGGGGGGGATGGTGGCCCCGACGCCCCGGCGAGGGCCGCGACCAGAACCGCGACCGCTCGGTACAGCACCGCGGCCTCCATCAAGGCGCCCGGAGCCCTTCGGTCAGCGGCCGCACCAGGCGCAGGGCCGGCCGCGTGAGGTACCGCTCCCGGTAGAGCGTGTGGGCCGGGTCGTCGGGGAAGTGCTCGTCCGGCGGGTAGGGGTAGCGCGACATGGCGTGGAAGGGCAGGGGCTCGACGCTCTGGCCGTAGGCGGTGTTGGCGTCGCGATCCTTGGCCCAGCCGTCCACCAGGAGAAGGAAGTCGCGCCTCCAGCCGGAGCGGAGCGCCGGCAGCGAGGCGGCGTCGAAGGAGAGGCGGATCTCGTCGCCCGAGCCCATGACCACCATGCGGTCGTCGACCGCCGTGAGGAGCGCCGCCACGTCGCCGTAGCGGGTGTAGAGGCCGGGCGTGGGGTTCCAGCTCCAGTGCTCGGCCGGCCGGTGCTCGGCGTAGACGAAGCGTTCGGGCTGCGTGCGCGCGGGATCGACCACCACGCGGGAGAAGCCGTAGAAGTGGAGGTCCGCCGTCGCGAGCGCCGCGTCGGTCCGGCGCACCGCCGGCGGCGACGGGTCCTCGCCCAGAAAGATCTCGTCCCAGTAGACGCAGGCGCTGGTCACGATCCGCACCTTGCGGCTCGCCGACAGGAACTTCCCCGTCAGGTCGACCACGATCGTCTTGGGCTTGCCCGCCGGCAGCCCCATGTCGTCGATCACGGTCACCCAGCGGCCCGCGGCGTCCTGGACCTGGAGGTAAGGGAGCACCAGGCCGGGCCCCAGACCCTGGGCGCGTGTCTGGGCCGTGGCGAGGAAGGTGGAGCCGTCGGCCCAGTCCACCCACCCGGAGAGCACCAGGATCGCCCGGTTGTCGGGGGCGGCACGGGGTCCGAAGTCCAGGTCCAGGTGATGGAGCTCGGCGAGGCCGGCGTAGTCGCGCCGGAAGCCGTCCGGGTAGGTGGCGTCCCGGGCGAGGATCCGGGGCCGGACGTTCCGGCCCCGGCCGTCGACGGCGGTGACCGGGTAGAGCCGGCGGCCGACGCCGAACAGACGGTGCTCCGGGAAGGGCGGCCCCTTGAACTTGCTGTTGACGAAGAGGTCCAGCCCCGCCGGGTGATCGACGGCCACCAGGCGCACCTGGTCGAGGTAGGCGACCTCGCGGAGCTCCTCGACGATTCGCACCTCGTAGCGGCCGTCCGGGGTCGGCGCGAGGGCCGCGCCCGGCACCTGGATCGTCTCGTCGTGGTCGACGGGGAAGTACTCGCCGTCGCCCGAGCTGGCACCCAGGGGAGCCACGCCCAGGACGTCGGTGATGAACCGGAAGCCCTGGCCGTCCCCCTGCCCAGACCAGGTGAAGATCATGGGGCAGGAGCCCGAGAGGCGCTGGGCCTCCTCGTAGACCGGCGAGGTGCCGGCGTCCTGGCGGGTCTCGTTCTGGATCAGGCCGTTGGGCCAGGTGATCCGCACCGTGTCGGCCCGCTCGTGGTCGTCCAGGCCGAAGACCAGCGGCACCCCCTCGTAGGGCTTCTTCTGATAGAGCG
>CAZIIB010000474.1:0-3761 GCA_964539125.1 uncultured Thermoanaerobaculia bacterium
CTGGCGGATCTGCTGGAGCATCTCGATCACCCGCTGGTTGGCGCCGCCGTGGAGCGGGCCCCACAGGGCGTTGATCCCGGCGCCGATCGAGGCGAAGAGGTTGGCCTGCGAAGAGCCCACCATGCGCACCGTCGAGGTCGAGCAGTTCTGCTCATGGTCCGCGTGCAGGATGAGGAGCATGTTGAGCGCCCGCTCGAGCACCGGCGGCACGGAGTAGGGCTCTGCCGGCACGGCGAACATCATGTGCAGGAAGTTCCCGCAGTAGGAGAGGTCGTTCTGGGGGTAGATGAACGGCTGGCCGACGGTCTTCTTGAAGGAGAAGGCGGCGATCGTGGGGGTCTTGGCGATCAGGCGGATGATGTTGAGGTCGATCGCCTCCTCGTCGCTCTCCACGTAGTAGGCCGACAGAGACGAGACCATGGAGGAGAGGATCGCCATCGGGTGGGCGGTCGGCGGAAAACCCTCGAAGAACTTCTTCATGTCCTCGTGGAGCAGGGTGTGGCTGGTCAGGCGCTGGCGGAAGGCGGCGAGCTCCTCGCGCGTGGGGAGGTGGCCGAAGATCAGCAGGTAGCAGACTTCGGTGAACTCCGCCTGGGCGGCGATCTGCTCGATCGTATACCCGCGGTAACGGAGGATCCCCTTCTCGCCGTCGATGAAGGTGATGTCGCTGGTACACGACCCGGTGTTGGCGTAGCCGGGGTCGAGGGTGATGATCCCGCTGTCGCTCCGCAGCCGGGAGATGTCGAACGCCTCCTCGCCCTCGGAGCCCACCACGACGGGCAGCTCGATTTTCTTGTCCTCGAACGTCAGATTAGCCTTGCTCATGACACCTCTCCACTCGGGCGTGAGACCGAAGAATGAAACGACCGTTGGCGGCGGGAACAGCCAGATGGACCTGGTTGGCTGGACCGGAGACCGGGCCCCACCGAAGAGATGCGCGGGCGAAGCCCCCTGCGATTCTATCGCCCGCCCCGGAAGGTGCGCAAGGAACGCCGGGGCTTCGGCGCAGCGACCTCAAACGCCCGGCCGGTCGCCCCACAGGAGCTTGTGGACCTGGAGCTGAAAGCGCACGGGCAAGCCGTCGCGGAGAATCCACTCGGCGAGGCGAGCCGGCTCGAGCTCTCCCCAGACCGGCGACAGGAGCACCGGGCAACGCTCGGCCAGGCGCCGCTCCCGGATCACCCGCCGGGCCCAGAGATAGTCCTCTTCGGACGCCAGAACGAGCTTCACCTCGTCCGTGGGCCGGAGCAGCTCCAGGTTCTCCCAGCGATTCGCCCCGGCCTCGCCGCTCCCCGGACACTTGACGTCGACGATCCGGTGGACTCTGGGATCCACGCCGCCGATGTCCAGGCCGCCCCCGGTCTCGAGGAGGACCTCGTGGCCCCGGTCGGCGAGCGCGCTCATCAGGGGCAGGGCCGCGGGCTGCAAGAGGGGCTCGCCGCCGGTGACCTCGACCAGCGGGCAATCGTGCCCCGCCACCTCCTCCAGGACCTCGTCCACGGTCCACCAGGAACCGCCATGGAAGGCGTACTCGGTGTCGCACCAGCGGCAGCGCATCTGGCAACCGGTCAGGCGCACGAAGATGCAAGGCCGGCCGGCGAAGGTCGACTCGCCCTGGATCGAGTGGAAGACCTCGGTCACCCGGAGGCGCCGCTCGGCCGGCAGGGCGACGCGCGGGTCGGCCGAGCGGGCCGCACGCTCCCTCTCGAAGGGGGTCGCCACGGTCAGACCTCCTCGTAGACGGCGCAGGAGGTGGGCGTCTCCCAGACCTCGACGCGGGTGACGGCGACCCGTCCCCCGGTGAGCTCACTCAGACGACGCGACACCTCGCCGTGGAAGTGGCGGGCGAAGAGCTCGGCGGTCGTGTTCTCGCGGTCGAAGGGCGGGATCTCGTTGATCACCCGGTGGTCGAACGGCCCGGCGACCGCGGAGACGATCTCCTTCAGATCGGCGAAGTCGATCACCATGCCGAGGGGGTCGAGCTCGCCCGCCGCCACGTGGACCCGCACCCGGTAGTTGTGGCCGTGGAGGTTCTGGCAGCCCCGGGTGTGGCCGCGGATGGCGTGGGCCGCCGAGAAGTCGAAGTCCTTGAAGATGGTGAAACGCCCCGCCATAGGACCTTGGATCTTACTCTTCCCGCTCCTGCCCGTGCTCCACAACCCGAGCTGGCCGGGTCTCGCGCAGAGGCGCAGAGGCGCCGCTCAGTTCGGGGACGTCACGCTACCCCTGCTCGCGGATGTACTCGATGGTCGGCGGCAATCCCTCGGCCAGGCTCCGGCCTCGCCAGCCGAGCTCTTCGCGGGCCCGCGTGTCGTCGAAGGCCCAGTGGCGCGCGAGGTTGGTGAGCTGCTCCGGCGGCAGAGGCGGGCGCTTGCCGGCGAGGCGGAAGAGGGGAGCGGTGAGGACGGTGGCCGCCCGGGCGACGCCCAGGGGCAGGTGGAGCTTGGGCGGCGCGGCGCCTCCGAGCTCGTGGATCCGGCGCGCGATCTCCCGGACGGTCGCGACGTCGCCGGCCAGCAGGTAGGCCCGGCCCGGCGCGGCGCGCTCCATCACCCGGACGACGGCATCCACCACGTCGTCCAGGAACACCCAGCTCGTCCTGCGGTCGCCCCCCACGAGCACCGGGAAGCGACCCTTGAAGATCGCCCGGAGCAGCCAGTTCGCGCCCTGCTTCTTGCCCGGCGGACCGTAGACCAGGCTCGGGTAGACCGTGTTCACCGCCAGGCCCCGCTCCGCCCACCCGCGGATCGCCAGCTCGCCCTCGTGCTTGGTCAGGCTGTACGAGGTGGGATACGGGGTCTCGGGCGGGGTCTCCTCGGTGGCCCGGGTGCCGTCCGGCGGGCTGCCGCCGAAGTAGGCGATCGAGGAGACCGAGAGCAGGCGGCCGACGCCCAGCTTGTAGGCCATGGAGGCGACCGCCTCGCTGCCGGCGACGTTGACCCGGCGCATGCGCTCGAGAGGGGCCGACGGGTCGAGCTCGGCGGCCAGGTGGAGCACCCAGTCGCTGCCCGACATCGCTTCGCGGAGGGAGGTCCGTTTCGTCTCGAGGTCGGCGATGTCCCCTGTGAAGGTCGCCACTCCGAGCTCCTGGAGCTCGGCGATCCGGCTGGTCGGCCGCACCAGGGCCCGGAGCTCGTGCCCCTCACGGGCCAGCCGGCGGACGACGGCGGAGCCGATGTAGCCGGTGGCGCCGGTCAGGAAGATCCGCATGATCTCGTCAGTCTACAGCCGTCGTGCGGGAGCGGGTGGCGGCCACCCCGCGCCGCCGATGAAGGAGGGGAATCTGGCCCGCACTTTGCACTGTTGCAAGTGCATGAGGCGGGCTGCCTGGGAGTTGGCTCGCCTCGGGGCTCTCTCGAGAGAGGGCCCGACAATCTCCTTCAAGCTCCCTCTCCTCCCCCCGCGTCGGCTCCCTCCACGACGCGGGGTTTTTTATGGGATCGCGTTTTCGGACCCCCCGCCCGACCGCCTTCCCCCAGATCCCTCCACTCCGAATCAGGCTGCGCCTGATCCTCCGGTCGGGATGACAAGAAAGAGAGTCGGGGCAGCCCGCGGGACCCGACGAACGCCGATCCACCCCTCACTCCTCTATCGGCCAGGACGCCAGCCCCAACCGCCAATGCGGCAGCTCGTGGCACCGCGTGGTTTCTCGCCAGTCACCCAGGCGTGCCCAAGCCACGCCGTCCGACGAACGCCGATCCACCCCTCTCCCCCCATCGGCCAGGACGCCAGCCCCAACCGCCAAGGTGGCAGCCCGCGGG
>CAZIIB010000475.1:0-2061 GCA_964539125.1 uncultured Thermoanaerobaculia bacterium
TCGGCCGGGAGTGGGGGCGCCTCGACTGCCTGGTGAACAACGCCGGGGTCTGGGAGCGCAACCCGCTCGCCTCCTTCGACCTCGCCCTCTACCGCCGGGCGATGGACACCAACGTCCTGGCTCCCTTCGCCTGCACCGCGGCGGCCCGGCCGCTGCTCGAGGCCTCCGAAGACGGCAACGTGGTCAATCTCTCCTCGACCGCCGGCCAGCGGGGTGAGGCCTTCTACAGCCCCTACGCAGCGACCAAGGGGGCCATGATCTCCGCGACCAAGGCCTGGGCGGTCGAGCTCGCGCCGGCGGTGCGGGTCAACGCGGTGGCCCCAGGGTGGGTCTCGACCGACATGAGCGCCGAGGCCCTGGAAGGCCCCGGCCGGGAGGCGATCGACGCCGCCATCCCCCTCGGCCGGGTGGCGACTCCGGAGGAGATCGCCGGCCCCGTCGTCTTCCTGGCCTCGCCCCTCGCCCGCGACATCACCGGCGAGATCCTCAACGTCAACGGCGGTGCGGTGCTGGCGGGATGACGACTCGTGCCCAGAACCCCGAGGCTCGGGAGGGGGCGTCCCTTTCCCGCCCCGGGGGTGGGAAGGGGACCGAGGGGTTGCGGGGGGGATCCGGTTGAGCGCCTCGCCACCGCCGTACTGGCTGAGCCGGCGGGGCGAGCCGGTCACCGAGGTCGAGGTAGCGGTGGTGGGCGGCGGGGTGGTCGGGCTCTCGACGGCTTACTGGCTGGCCGCCATGGGGCATCGCCCGTTGCTCCTGGAGGCGGGCCACCTGGCCGGCCGCGCCTCGGGGCGCAACGCCGGGTTTCTGATCACCGGCTCCCCCGAGCCCTACCGCCGGCTCGAGGCCCAGATCGGCCCCGCGGCGGCCCGGGCCTTCTGGGAGCTCTCGCGGGAGAACCGGGAGCTCGTGCGCGGCGAGCTGATCGACTCCGGCCGCGTCGAGTGCGACTTCCAGGCCGGCGGAAGCTGGCTCGCCGTGGTGGGCGGCGACGGTGGCGGCGGGGAGGCCGAGCTCCGGGCGAGCGGCGAGCGCCTGGCGGCCCTGGGCTTCGAGGTGGAGTGGCGCGAGGGGGCCGAGGTAGAACGGGTCGCCGCGAGCCCCCGGGTGCGCGCCGCCCTCCATCAGCCGCGCGACGGCGGCCTCGACCCGGTGCTTCTCTGCCGGGGCCTGGCGCGCCTCTCCGGAGCCGAGGTGCGGACCGGCTCCCGGGTGCACGCCCTGGAGCCGAAAGGGGGGCGGACCGAGATCGTGGCCGACGGCGGCCGGGTGGTCGCGGAACGGGTGGTGGTGGCGCTCAACGCCTACGCCTCGGGGCTCGTGCCCTCCCTCGCCCGCGAGATCCGGCCGGTTCGGGCGCAGATGGTGGCGCTGGCGCCGGGGAAGCCCGCGATGCGCGGCGTCTGGTACCTCAACCAGGGGTTCGAGTACTTGCGGCAGCTCGCCGACGGTACGGTCCTCGCCGGGGGATGCCGCGAGACGGCCCTGGCTCGCGAGGTGGGATTTCTCGAGGCCCCGACGGCGACCGTCCAGGGCGCGCTCGAACGGTTCCTCCACGAGGTCTACCCGGTCTTTGGCGAGCGGCCCATCGTCCGGCGCTGGGCCGGGACCATGGCCTTCACCCCGGACGGCCTGCCCAGGATCGGAGAGGTGCCGGGCCTGCCGGGGGCGCTCTACGCGGCGGGGTTCAACGGCCACGGTCTCTCCCTGGGATTCGCCACCGGCCGCTACCTGGCGCGGCGGGCCCTCGGCGAGACCGACCGGCCGCTGCTGCCGCCCGCCCGGACGGCCTGACGAGATTCCCCGCCGTCGGGCGTCCACCGCCGGCGGCCGGCCACCTCGGGACCCCGTGGTACGATCCTCCGCGTTTTGTTCCCCAAGAACCATGCATCCCTTCATAGACGGAGCCGGGAGGGGGGGTCCCTCTCCCCCCGGAGGGCGGGAGAGGGCTCGAGGGGGAGGGGGGAGATCCGATGGATTGGCGTCCCTCTCCGGACCCGGAGGGCGGGAGAGGGATCGAGGGTGAGGGGGGAGATCCGACCGATCCAGCGGTCTGGAAAA
>CAZIIB010000475.1:2161-3754 GCA_964539125.1 uncultured Thermoanaerobaculia bacterium
GGGAGAGGGATCGAGGGTGAGGGGGGAGATCCGACCGATCCAGCGGTCTGGAAAAGCCGCTTCGATGAACCGAGGCTCGATCTCTCGACGTGGGTGGGGGAGCTTCGACTCTCCAAGCCCATGACGGTCAGCATGCCTCGCTGGTGCGAGACGAAGCCTCGTTAGGGGGTAATCCGTGTTTCAAGCGATCGTCGACAAGCTCGCGTACGCGGTCTGGTCCTTCGGCGTCCCGGTCGGAGGGGGGGAGACCATCCCCCTCATCGTCATCGCCCTGCTGGGCACCGGCCTGTTCCTGACCCTGCGGCTCGGGTTCATCCAGGTTCGCCGCCTGGGCCACGGGTTTGCCGTGACATCGGGCAAGTACGACGATCCGAGCGAGCCGGGCGACGTCTCCCACTTCCAGGCCCTGACCACCGCGCTCTCGGCCACGGTGGGCATCGGCAACATCGCCGGCGTGGCGATCGCCATCCACTTCGGTGGCCCGGGCGCCCTGTTCTGGATGTGGATGACCGCGCTCCTCGGCATGGCGGTCAAGTACTCGGAGGTCACCCTGTCCCAGAAGTACCGCCAGGTGGAGTTCCAGGACAAAGACCCCGAGCGCTGGGAGGGCTCGGTCTCGGGCGGGCCGATGTACTACATCGAGCGCGGCCTGAAGGAGCGCTGGGGCGGCAACTGGAAGCCGCTGGCGGTGCTGTTCGCGAGCGGCCTGGTCGTGACCTCGTTTCTGACCGGCAACGGCGTGCAGGCGAACACCGTGGCCGACACCCTGTTCCAGGCGTTCGCGATCCCGAAGTGGGGCACGGGTCTCTTCACCGCCACCATCGTGGCGCTGGTCATCCTCGGCGGTATCCGACGCATCGGAGCGGTCACCGGCATCCTCGCGCCGGTCATGGCGGCGATCTACGTCCTCGGCGCGCTGGTCGTGATCGCCATGAACTACGACCAGGTCCTCCCCACCTTCGGGCTGATCTTCCGGGAGGCGTTCCACCCCACGGCCGGCATCGCAGGCGCCGGGGTCGGGGTCTTCGTGGTGACCATGATGTGGGGGGTCCGGCGAGGTCTCTTCTCCAACGAGGCCGGGCAGGGGTCGGCGCCCATCGCCCACGCCGCGGCCAAGACCGACGAGCCGGTCTCCGAGGGCGTGGTGGCGCTGCTCGAGCCGTTCATCGACACCATCGTGATCTGCTCCATGACCGGCCTGGTGGTGATCATCACCGGCGCCTGGGCGGCCAAGATCCCCAGCGAGATCAAGCTGGGCAGCGGCGATCAGACCTATGTCATGCAGGGAGGGTCCGAGCCCGGAACCGAGACCGCTGCGCCGGATCAGCTCCAGGTCGTCGACGGTGTCCCGGTGGTATCTCCGTCCGGCGGCGCGGTGATCGCCTGGCACGACGCGGCGGTGGACAAGCTCTACGTCGACTCCGACCAGACCCGTCCGTTCAGCGGCACGATCTACCCCGGCCAGAAGATCGCCAGGGCGGGCGACGGAACCGAGTACCGATCGCTCTACGGCGACGCCGCGGCGACCGGCGCGCCGCTGACCCAGCTCGCGTTCCACCGCGGGCTCAAACGGTTCGGGAGCTGGGGCGGGCT
>CAZIIB010000476.1:0-3729 GCA_964539125.1 uncultured Thermoanaerobaculia bacterium
GTGAATTACAAGTCCTACTCGCCGGCTCGGGAACCGAAGTGCTGGAACGAGCGCAAGCAACGAGAGTACTGTGGACCGCTTCAGTTCGGTGCGGTACCGGACCGGCTCTATCGCAACCAAGGCGATGGCACGTTCGAGGACGTCACTGCCACCAGTCTCATGGGTAGCAACTTGGGGGCGGGCTTGGGGGTCGTGGCTAGCGACCTAGATGGCGACGGCTGGCTCGACCTCTACGTGACGAACGACCAGGAGCCGAACTTCCTGTGGCGAAACCATAGAGACGGAACTTTTGAAGATGTCGCGGCACTGGCTGGAGCCGCAGTCGACGGCCGCGGCATGGCCCTGGCGAGCATGGGAGTAGATGCGGCCGATCTCAATGGCGACGGTGACCCGGAGCTTTTTATGACGCACCTCGATGGAGAGCCAAACGTTCTCTACAGAAACGGCGGTGGCGACCTCTTCGAAGACATCTCTCAGGAGTCCGGCCTGGCTCAGGCCAGTTGGAGCTACACCGGCTTCGGCACCCGGTTCCTAGACTTCGACAACGACGGTAGGTTGGACCTGTTCGTCGCCAATGGTGCCATCGAGACCTTGCCCGACCTCCGGCGTCGTGGAGATCCGTACCCGCTCCACGAACGCAACCAGCTCTTCCGGAACATCGGTTCGGAGAGGTTTGCCGAGGTGAAGGCTCGAGACTCCGGCTTGTCGCGTTCGGAGGTCTCTCGAGGGGCTGCCTTTGGAGACATCGATAACGACGGAGATACGGATATCGTCGTGGTCAACAACTCGGGTCCCGTGCGCTTGCTACGCAATCGGATCGGGAACGCCAAGCCGTGGATCGGTCTTCAGCTTGTGTCGGGAAACCCGCCGCGTTTCGCCCACGCAGCTCGCCTCCGGCTGGATCGACTTGGCGCCAATGCAACCTGGAGCGAAGTCCGGGCCGACGGATCCTATGCGTCGGCCAACGATCCGCGGATCGTCATCGGCCTCGGCGAGGCCAGCGGATTGGAGGATGTGCAGGTCCGATGGCCCGACGGCACCACCGAACTCTTTGGAGCCCCGGCACTTCGCCGGTATTCCTTGCTACAATACGGTGCAGGAGAAGCAATTCAGGTCGTGTCGAACTCTGGGCCACACTAGCTGGCCACGAGCTCGGGGTTTTTTTGCCCTAAAGAGAGACACCGATGAAGTATCTCCCCTTCGATTTCCGCTTCGGCCTTCGGCAGCTTCGCAAGTCTCCTGGCTTCAACTCCGTGGTGATCCTCTCCCTGGCATTGGGGATCGCTGGAGCCGCGGTTATGTTCGGCTTGCTGAATGGCCTGCTCCTCCAGCCGCCGGGCGGGGTCCGCGCTCCCAGTGAAATGGCACGCCTCTACCTCGTGCGCACTCGCGGCGTCATCCAGACGCCGGATGGAGGGCCCGGTTCGTACCTCGACTTCCGGTCGCTCCAGGATGAGGAGGAAGGTGGCGAACGCATCGCCGCCTTCTTCGCTACGCGAGGGTACGACTACGGTCTCGGCTCGGAAGCGACGCGGGTCGAGGGTCGGCCGGTGTCCGGTGAGTTCTTCCCCGTACTTGGCGTGGCACCTGAGCTCGGTCGGCTCCTCGATCTCGACGACGACCGGCCGGGCGCACCGCGCGCCGTAGTAGTCCTCAGCGATGGATTCTGGCGCAGGGAGCTTGGTGCCGATCCGCGCGTCGTCGGCCGCGAGCTCCTGCTCGATGGAACGCCCTACACCGTGGTCGGCGTGGCCAGCGCTCGGTTTACCGGAATCGACCCCGGACCGGTCGATCTGTGGACCCCACTCGGCACGGCCTCGGCCGGCCTGCAGGATCGAGCGGACGTAGCCCTCTTGCAGTTCCTCGCTCGAATCCCGGCGGGAACACCCCGGGGCCAGTTTCGGCTCCGCGAGGAGACTCGCCTCGCCGCGGCTGCGGCCGACCGTCCGGAGCTGGACCCGTCCCCCAAGCTCCTCCTAGGCCCTCTTAACGCCGCACGCGGACCCCATCCGTCCGGCGCCGTACGGCTGATCATCGGGCTCTTGGCGGCGACGGGTCTCTACCTGCTCATCGCCTGCTCCAACGCGGCCAGCCTACTCCTCGCACGCGCGGTGTCCCGGAACCGCGAGTTCGCCGTCCGCCGCGCTCTCGGAGCCGGTGAATGGCGGATCGTCCGCCAGCTCCTCAACGAAAGCGTGCTGCTAGGCCTCCTCGGTGGCGGAGCCGGCCTGGCGCTCGCCGCGGCCTGTGGCCGAGCGGCCGAGCACCTCGTGGAGCTCCCCGCCGGGCTTTCGTGGTTCAACCTCCGGCTGGTCGCGTTCATCGCGCTCGTGTCAGTCGCCACCGGCTTGCTCTTCGGCTTGGCACCGGTCTTCCAGAGCGCAAGGAAGGCCTCACCGGCCGCAGCGCTTGGCGAGGCCCAGCCCGGGCGCAGTCGCACCAGCCAGCTCCTGTCCGCCGCGCTAGTGGCTGGTCAGGTGGCCTTGGCGATGGTGCTCCTGGCCAGTGCCGGTCTGTGTCTTGCTTCGCTGAGGCGGGCGGTCATGATCGATCCCGGTATCGCCCTCGATCACCTCGTGGTCGCCTCCTTGGATCTCCGGTCGGCGGGATACCCGCCCGCGGAGGCCACGGAGTTCTTCCGACGTGGGCTGGCGAGACTCCGGGGGCTCCCTGAAGTCGACGAGGCAAGCCTGGCCATGCCGCTGCCCTTGAGCGGCGCAGGCTGGGGAGTGACCGTCGGCACCGGCCCGGCCGGCGATTCCGTCAGGGTTCCTTCGGGCCCGTACTCGTACATCGTGGGCGACCACTATTTCAAGACAACCGGGATTCCCATCCTCAAGGGCCGGCCCTTGACCGCCGAGGATCGCGCAGGTTCGGAGCCCGTCGCGGTCGTGAGTGAGCCCCTGGCTCGCGCCCTGGCGCCCGGGGGAGCCGCCGTTGGGATGTGCGTTCCGGTAGGACAGACGCAGAAGGAGTCCGGCCGCTGCACTCGCATCGTGGGCGTCGCGGGGAACGTCCGGCATCGCTACCTCGTGGAGGCGCTTACGTACTACGTCTACCGACCAGTGGAACAGGTTTCCTATTCGCAGAGGCCGTCGATCTTCCGCCCCACCTTCGTAGTCCGCACCGCGCTCCGTCCCGGAGCCGCCGTCACGCCGCTGCGCGCTGCCCTCCAGAGCCTCGCCCCGAGCCTCCCTTACCTGGATGTGCAGCCGATGGAGACGTACGTAGCAGCCAGGGCCGTGCGGCCCTATCAGATCGCGTCCCGGCTTCTCTCGGTGTTCGGTCTCCTGGCGTTGGCCCTCGCCGGCGTAGGGATCTACGGCACCCTGGCCCACTTCGTGGCCAACCGGACCCGCGAGGTCGGCGTGCGGGTAGCCTTGGGCGCGGGCCGCGGAGAGGTCGTAAGGCTGGTCGTGCAGCGGGCGCTCCTCCCGGTCGCCCTGGGGATGGCCGGCGGCCTCGCCCTCTCGGTACTGGCCGCCCAGGCGATCCACGCCCAGCTCCAGGGCGGAGAGCACGACGGGCCGATCGCCGTGGTGACCGTGGTGATCGCCCTGCTCCTGGTGGCGCTCCTGGCCTCCTGGATTCCCGCCCGCCGCGCGGCGCACCTCGACCCGGTGGAGACGCTGCGGGAGGAGTAACCCCCGGGGTGCCCTTGCCCGTGGCGGAGCGACGCCGCTACGCGCCGAACTCTTCGGCGAAGCGGCGCACCGCCTCGGCGGGGCC
>CAZIIB010000477.1:0-3725 GCA_964539125.1 uncultured Thermoanaerobaculia bacterium
AGCTCCGGGTCGTCCCGGTTCAGGTTCAGCACCTGGGTGGTCAGGTCGAGGGGCTGGGTCGACAGGATGGGAATGCCGAAGCCGGGGGGGAACTCGATCTTCTGCTGCCCCTGGGAGAGGGTGAAGATGCGCCCCGAGATGCCGTGGCGCATCCCGAGCTCTTTCATGTACGGCGCCGGCTTGACGTCCAGGTTGGCGTGGCACATGTACTCCTGCGAGACCTTGGAGCCGTCCGCGGGGTCGACCACTTCGGTCTCGTAGCCGGTGATCCAGAGCAGCTCGGGCTCGGCCGGGTCGGTCAGGTAGACCTCCTGCTGGCCGTACGGGCCCTCCATGGAGCGGTACTTCTTGTCGATGTAGTACTGGGGCGAGAGGACGGTCTTGCGATGCACCGGAGGGGCGGTCCACCGGTCCGGCGGGTGGGCCGCGGCGCCGGGGGCTCCGAGGGCGGCGCAGGCGACGAGGGCGAGGGAGGCGGCGGCGAGGGGCAGCGAGCGGTGCATGAGTCCTTCCATCATAGCCGTAGCCGATGGGAGGTGGCGTGCCGGCCGGCGCCCCCTTGATTCCGCCTGAATACCGCTATATCCTCGAGCCGCCATGGGTCGCCGCTCCACGCCCCGTTACGCCGAGCTGCGGGCGGCTTCGGCGTTCTCCTTCCTGCGCGCCGCCTCGGCGCCCGAGGACCTCGCCCTGCGGGCCGCCGAGCTCGACCTGCCGGCGGTGGCCCTCACCGACCGCAACGGGGTCTACGGAGCCCCCCGGCTCTACGCCGCGGCGCGGGAAGCCGGGCTCCGGGCGCGGGTGGGCGCCGAGGTGGTGCTGGCGCCGCCCGAGGGCCCGGCCGTCGACAGCCGGTCCGGCGCCGGGGCCCGCCCGGGTGCCGGCCGCGCCCCCGAAGCGCGGGGTCCCCGGGGGCTGGTGAAACCGCCGGAGCCACCCACGCCGCGCGAGTCCTCGTCCGATCCCGAGACCCGCCTCACCCTCCTCGCCGAGAGCCGGGAGGGGTACCGGAACCTCTGCCGGCTGCTGACCGCGGCGGCCCTCGGCCGCCCCAAGGGCGAGGCCCGGGCCACCTGGGACCAGGTGGCGGCCCACGCCCGCGGGCTCCACTGCCTGACCGGCGGAGCCGAGGGGCCGGTCGACCAGGCGCTCGCGGCGGCGGGAGACGGCGGCGGGCCGGCGGCGGCGCGCCGCCTGCTCGAGCGCCTGGCCGCCCTCTTTCCCGGCCGCCTCCACGTGGAGCTCCAGCGCCACCACCTGCGCGACGAGGAGCACCGAAACGCCGCCCTCCTCGACCTCGCTCGGAGCCTGCGGCTGCCGGTGGTCGCCACCAACGGGGTGCGCTACGCCCGCGCCGGCGACAAGCCGCTCCACGACGTGCTCACCTCGATTCGCCACGGCACCCCCCTCGACGCCGCCGGCCGTCGGCTCGCGCGACACCGGGAGCGGCACCTGAAGTCCCCGGGAGAGATGGCCGCCCTGTTTCCCGACCTGCCCGGGGCCCTCGAGGCCGCCGCCGACCTGGCCGAGCGGCTCGACTTCACCCTCGAGGACCTGGGGTACCGCTTCCCCGACTACCCGTTGCCCCCGGACGAGACGGCGGACTCCTATCTCCGCCACCTCGCCTGGAACGGCGCCCGCGCCCGCTTCCGGCCCCTGACCGCCCGCGCCCAGGCCCAGATCGAGCGCGAGCTGGCGCTGATCGCCAAGCTCGGCCTGGCGGGGTACTTCCTCATCGTCTGGGACCTGGTGCGCTTCGCCAAGCAGGAGGGAATCCTCACCCAGGGCCGGGGCTCGGCGGCCAACAGCGCGGTCTGCTACGCCCTCTCCATCACCGCCGTCGACCCGGTCAAGATGGATCTCCTGTTCGAGCGCTTCCTCTCCGAAGAGCGCGGCGAGTGGCCCGACATCGACCTCGACCTGCCCTCCGGCGAGCCGCGCGAGAAGGTGATCCAGTACGTTTACCGGCGCTACGGCGTGCACGGCGCCGCCATGACCGCCAACGTCATCACCTACCGGGACCGCTCCGCCGCCCGCGAGGTGTCCAAGGCCCTGGGCTACGCTCCCGCCCAGATCGACCGCCTGGCCAAGGCCTTCGGCCGCTGGAGCTACGACCGGAGCCGGGGCGACGAGCGCTCGTTCGACGGCGAGCTCACCGCCGCCGGCTTCGACCCGGCCGAGCGCCGGGTGCGCCTGTTCCTCGAGCTCTGGCAGCAGATCCAGCATCTGCCCCGGCATCTGGGCCAGCACTCCGGGGGGATGGTGATCGCCGCCGGGCGCCTCGACGAGGTGGTGCCGCTGGAGCCGGCGGCCATGGAGGGGCGGGTGGTGGTGCAGTGGGACAAGGAGGACTGCGCCGACCTGGGGATCGTGAAGGTCGACTTGCTGGGCCTGGGGATGCTGGGCGCCCTCGAGGAGGCGGTGCCCCTGGTCCGCGCGAAGGAGGGCGTCCACCTCGACCTCGCCCACCTGCCGCCCCAGGACCCGAAGACCTTCCGCATGCTGCGTCGCGCCGACACCGTGGGGGTCTTCCAGGTCGAGAGCCGGGCGCAGATCGCCTCGCTGCCCAGGAACCGCCCGGAGCGCTTCTACGACCTGGTGATCCAGGTGGCGATCATCCGCCCCGGCCCGATCGTGGGCAACCTCGCCCACCCCTACTTCGAGCGCCGCCGGGGGCGCGAGCCGGTGACCTACCCCCACCCGTCGCTCGAGCCGATCCTCGAGCGCACTTTGGGGGTGCCGCTCTTCCAGGAGCAGATCCTGAAGATCGCCATGGTGGCGGCCGGCTTCACCGGCGGCCAGGCCGAGGAGCTGCGCCGCGCCATGGGCTTCAAGCGCTCGCGCGACCGCATGCGCCGGATCGAGGAGCGCCTGCGCGCCGGGATGGCCGAGCGGGGCATCTGGGGCCGGGTCCAGGACGAGATCGTCCACGGCATCACCTCCTTCGCCCTCTACGGCTTCCCCGAGTCCCACGCCGCAAGCTTCGCCCTGATCGCCTACGCCAGCGCGTATCTCAAGGCCCACCACCCCGCCGCCTTCCTGATCTCGCTCCTCAATGCCTGGCCCATGGGCTTCTACCACCCTTCCACCCTGATCCAGGACGCCCGCCGCCATGGGGTGGAGGTGCGGCCCATCGACGTCAACCACTCCACCTCCCGCTGCACCTGGGAGGAAGGCTCCTGCCGCCTCGGCCTGCGCTTCGTCCACGGCCTGCGCCGGGAGGCCGGCGAGCGGATCGCCGCCGAGCGCGAGAAGGGCGGCCGCTACGCGAGCGTCGAGGATCTGGACCGGCGCGCGGCCCTGCGCGAGGACGAGCTCGCCGGCCTGGCCGAGCTCGGCACCCTGGGCTCGCTGGGCCTCACCCGGCGCGAGGCGCTCTGGCAGGCCGCCCGGGTGGGGCGACCGGCCGGGGAGCTGTTCGAGGGCGAGCCGGATTCGGAGCCCTCGCCCCTCGCCGAGATGACCCCGGTCGAGGAGACGGTCGCCGACTTCCGGGGCTCGTCCCTCACCACCGGGGTCCACCCGGTGGCTCACCTCCGGAGCGAGCTCAAGAGGAAGGGGGTGGTGCGCACCGCCGACCTCGTCCGCTTTCCCGGGGGCGCGAGGCTGCGCACGGCCGGCGCGGTGATCGTGCGTCAGCGGCCGGGCACGGCGAAGGGGGTGTTGTTCATCACGGTGGAGGACGAGTCGGGGATGGCGCAGGCGATCCTGTCGCCGGAGCTGTT
>CAZIIB010000478.1:0-3722 GCA_964539125.1 uncultured Thermoanaerobaculia bacterium
CCCGAAGGACGTCGGCTGGACCATCTTCTACGACCAGGCGGAGTTCATCACGCACTCGGTGTCCGGGGTGCGCGATGCGATCGTGATCGGTGTCGCGCTCGCCGCCCTGGTGCTGCTCGTCTTCCTGCGCTCGTGGCGGCTCGCCCTGGTCGCCGTCGCCACGGTCCCGGTCTGCGTCGCCCTGGTACTGCTCGGCCTCTACGCCACCGGTCAGACCGTGAATCTGATGACCCTCGGCGGCATCGCGGCCGCGCTCGGGCTGGTGGTCGACGATGCGATCGTCGTGGTCGAGAACATCCATCGTCACCGCGAACGAGGAATCTCCGGACAACCGGCGCTCAGCGGCGCAGCGGAGCTCTTCCCCGCCCTGGTCGGCTCGAGCCTGTCCACGATCGTGGTCTTCCTCCCCTTCGCGCTGCTGACCGGAGTCGTCGGAGCCTTCTTCAAGCCGCTCGCGCTGACCATGGTGCTCGCGCTGGGAGCTTCGTTCCTGATCGCGGCCTTCGCGGTGCCCAGCGCGACTCGGCTCGCGGAGCGGGGATCGGCCGCGGCAACCCACGGGGAGCTTCGGGGCGACGAGCCTCCGGGGCGGTCGCGGTGGGACCTGGTGGCGCGGGGCGGGGCAATCCTGACCTTGCTCGCCCTGTGCGCCGGCGGGTACCTCCTCTACCGTTCGGTCGAAACCGACTTCCTCCCGGCGATGGACGAGGGCTCGATCATCCTCGACTACTGGACGCCGCCCGGAACCTCGCTCTCCGATACCGACGAGATGCTGCGCCAGGCGGAGAAGGTGATCCAGGGGTTGCCCGACGTCGCCGGCTATTCACGGCGCACCGGCACCCAGCTCGGCTTCTTCGTCACCGAGCCCAACCGAGGCGACTACGTGATCCAGCTCAAGCCCCGCCGCGACAGGCGGCCGGTGGACGAGGTGATCGACGCCCTGCGCACCGGCATCGAGCGGGTCGAGCCGGCGATCCAGACCGACTTCGGACAGCTCATGGAGGACGACATCGGCGACCTTTCGGGCGGCGTGCCGCAGCCGATCGAGGTCAAGGTGTTCGGCGAGGACCAGGGGCAGCTCCAGCGGACCGCCCGCCGCATCGCCGAGCTCATCTCCGGCATCCACGGAGTCGAGGACGTCTTCGACGGCATCACCATCGCCGGCCCGGCCCTCGACCTCCAGGCCAAGAGCTCCGAGCTCGCCCGCCACGGCCTGTCCACCGAGGAGCTCCAGGGACAGGTCGAGTCGGCGCTGGTGGGCGCGGTGGCGAGCGACCTGCGGGTCGGCGAGCGGGTCTACGACGTTCGCGTGTTCACCGAGCACCGCGGGCCGCTTCCCGAGCTCCGGATCCTCGGCGGCGACGGCACCGCCACCCGCCTCGACGACCTCGCGCGGGTCACCACCGGGCCGCCCGAAGCCGAGATCGACCGCCAGGACCTCGCGACCTATCTCGGGGTCACGGCCCGGCTGACCGGCCGCAGCCTGGGGGGCGCCGTGGCCGAGATCCAGCGGGTCCTCGGCCGCAAGCTCCACCTGCCGGCCGACATGTCCCTCGAGTACGGCGGCCTCTACGCCCAGCAGCAGCAGTCGTTCAAGGCCCTGCTCGGCGTGCTCCTGGCGGGGCTTCTGCTGGTGTCCGTCATCCTTCTCTTCGAGTTCGGCGACTGGCGGGCGCCGCTCTTGACGGTGGTCATCGCCCTGGGGGTCCTGCCGGGGGTGTTCGCGGCGCTCCTCGTGACCGGGAAGACCCTCAACATCTCGAGCTTCGTCGGCGCCATCATGATGGTGGGTATCGTGGGCGAGAACGCGGTCTTCGTGATCCACGAGGGCAAGCTCGAGCTGACGCGGGGCCTCGCGGTCCGCGAGGCCTGGGCGGTGGCGGCACGGCGGCGGCTGCGGCCGGTGGCCATGACCATCCTCGCCACCGCCTTCGCCCTGGCACCCCTCGCCCTGGCGCTCGGCGAGGGGTCTCAGCTCCTCCAGCCGCTGGCGATCGCGGTGATCGGGGGCTTCCTGCTCTCGGGACCGCTGGTTCTCTGGGTCCTGCCCGCCCTCTACGCCCGCCTCGACCCCCATGGGAGGTTGGGCGGAGGGCTCGGCGGCCGCCTGGACGAGGCCGATCCCGCGGAGTGAGCGGCCTCGCCCTTCAGCGCCCCTGGCGCCGGCGCCACCAGTCGGCGATCTGGTCCTCCCCGATCGGCCGGTCCCCGGCCGGGATCTTCAGGCTCTCGCGCACCGCGGCCCACGTGTCCGGCTCGACCACCACCGCCACCGCGAAGGTGACGACCATCGCCAGAAGCGCCCCCATCCCGGCCATGAGCATGTCCTTCTGGGCGTCCCAGACGTCCCCTTGGGCACCGAGAAAGGCGAGGCCGGCCTGCGAGCCCGAGGTCACCGCCGCGATCCACTCGAGGATCTCGTAGATCGCCGAGAAGGCGAGGGTCAGCTCGATGGGCAGGTAGTAGTTCCAGAACCCGCGGGCCCGGGAGATGCGGATGAAGACCTCGCGGACCGGGTAGGCCACCAGGAACCCGAAGCAGAAGTGCACCAGGCGGTCGTACATGTTGCGTTGGGCCCCGGACCAGTGCTGGAGGGTGTACCCGAAGGGGACCTCGGCGTAGGTGTAGTGGGAGCCGATCACGTGGAGGACCATGAACACCGTGAGGAGGGTGTAGGAGATCAGCGAGAGCCGGAACCACCGGCCGAGGATCAGGATCAGCGGGACCCCCAGGAACACCAGGTAGTTCTCGAGCAGCCAGTCGTCGCGGTAGACCGGCCGCACCGCCGCCCAAACCCAGACCGCGACGAAGACCACGAATAGAGCGAGGAGATAGAGCTTTCTCTTCACCAGGACCTCCTCCCTGTCGCACGGGACGGTGCCGCAGGGCCCCTGCGACGCGCCGGATGATGACGAAACTCTATCTCGCGGAGAGCCCGCGGCGCCGACCGGGTTCCGTCTCATGCCGATAGACTCGGACTCCACCGAGACCCTGGAGCCCGCCGATGCCGCCGATCCGCCACCGCCGTCCGCTCTCCTGCGGCTTCGCTGCCGCCCTGTTTGTCCTCGCCTGGGGTCCTCGGGCGTTCGCCGCCGAGCCTTCCGCCGAGGCGTCGAACGCCCCGCCGGGCAAGACCTCGGCCCCCACCTCAGAGGAGGTCCTCGCCGCCTCGAGCCCGGCGGACTGGCGTCCCCTCGACCCCGCGAACACGCTCTACGTCGAGCTCCCGGGCGGGCGGGTGGTGATCGAGCTGGCCCCCGCCTTCGCCCCGGCGACCGTCGCCAACCTGAAGCAGCTCGTCCGCCAGCACTACTTCGACGGCCTGGCGGTGGTGCGTTCCCAGGACGACTACGTGGTGCAGTGGGGCGACCCCAACGCCGACGACAAGGCGAAGCGCCGCTCGCTGGGCGACGCGAGGTCGGAGGTCCCGGCGGAGCTCGACCGGCCGATCACCTCCGACCTCCCGTTCACCCGCCTTCCCGACGGCGACGTCTACGCCCCCGAGGTCGGCTTTACGCTCGGCTTTCCCGTCGGGCGCGACCCCGCCGCCGGTTCTTCTGGTCGGACCTGGCTCGCCCACTGCTACGGCATGGTCGGCGTCGGCCGGGACGTGGCCCGCGACTCGGGCAACGGCTCGGAGGTCTACGTGGTGATCGGCCACGCCCCCCGCCACCTGGACCGGAACGTCACCCTCATCGGCCGGGTGGTCCAGGGGATGGAGG
>CAZIIB010000479.1:0-3711 GCA_964539125.1 uncultured Thermoanaerobaculia bacterium
CGGAGGGGCACCGGGCCGCCGCCGGGCCTACGAGGCGATCCTGTGGGGGCTCGCACTGGCATGTGCCGCCTACGCCCTCGCGTGCCACCGTCCCGACGCGGACGACTCCTTCTACATCAACGTCGCGGTCTCCGCCGCCGACCAGCCGGACCTGCCGCTCTTCGTCGGCGACACGCTCCATGGCCTGCCCTCGCTCGGCCCTCCTCTTCCCGTCTACAAGCTGCACTCGTGGGAGCTCCTGAACGGCGCCTTCGCGCTGCTGCTCGGGATCTCGGGGCTGAGCGCCTTCTACTACCTCTCGACGGCCCTGGTCTCGATCCTCGCCCCCCTCGCCTGGGCGTCCCTCTTTCGGCGTCTGACGCCCAGATACTGGCTCCTCACCTCGATCACGGTCGTGCTGGTGCTGGCTGCGGTGGGCGACGTGCACACGTGGTACGGCAATTTCTCCTTCGTGCCGATCAGGCAAGGCAAGTCTCTCTTCCTCACGGTGTTGCTTCCCCTGATCTGGGCGTATGCGTTCCGCTTCGCCCGGCGCCCCACCTGGTCCTATGGGCTCCTGCTCGCCGCCTCCCGGGTCGCGGCGGTGGGAGCGGCGTCCTCGGCCCTCTGGGCGGCACCCGCGGCGGCGGGCTCTGCCCTCCTGGCGGGCCTCTCCAACCGGAGGTCGTGGGTGGCGCTGTGCGGAATCGGAGCCATCTCCCCCTATGCCCTGGTCGTCGGCGGCAGCTTGAAGTCGGAGATGGCGCACCTCGCCGAACGAGCCGCGCACCCGTCGAGCGTTCCGGGCACCTTGCTCGGCGACGCCCTCTCCACGGTGCTCGGACACGGGGTCCTGCTGCCCCTCTCGCTCATCGCTTTCGCCGCGGCGTGGACCGTCTCTCCCGCGGGCCCCGCGCGCCGCCTCACGAGCATCGCCCCGTTGAGTCTCTGGGTCACCCTCCTCAACCCCTACGCCGAGCGGTTGGTCGCGGTGAACCTGACCGGCCCTTCGTTGTGGCGCGCGCTGTGGCCCCTGCCGATTCCTCTCCTGCTGGCCCTCCTGCTCACGGCACCTCTGGCCGGGCTCGGACCGGCGATGAGATCGCGGGGCCGGGCCACCCGCGGGGCCTTCGTCCTCTGGTGCCTGCCGCTCCCGGCGTTCGTCGTCTGGGTGCCCAGGATCCATGGGTGGTCGGCCCGGAACGACGGGAACCGGATCGGCTGGCCGGGCCCCGAGATTCCGCCCGCGGGGCACTTGGCACGCCTGGTCAGAAACCACGTCTTGCCGGGAACGATCGTGGTGGCACCGCCGCAGGTCGCTGTCTGGCTTCCCACCCTCGACGACCGGCCATGCCCGCTGAAGGGCCTGGACTCTCCTCAGCTCCGTGGGGCCGAACGACCTGGGAAAAGCGACGCGCCACGCGGCCCGCCTTCTGGTCAGCATGCCGGCCCTCGACGAAGCCGCGACGATCGGTGACGTGATCCGGCGCATCCCCCGGGTGATCGAGGGCGTCGACGAGATCGACGTCCTGATGGTGAACGACGGAAATCGTGACGACACCGTCGCCATCGCGGAGGAGGCGGGCGCTCACGTCATCAGCCACTTCGTCTCGAAAGGGGTCGGCGCCGCCGGTCGACGTCCGCCGCCACCAGGTACGTCGTGTTGCAATGCCCCTCTTCGTCACAGAACTCGTGCCCGTCGGCACTGACGGCGAGTCCCCGCCGGTACTCGGGTGGCGAATAGTAGGGGGACTTGTTGTCGGCGCGTCCCTGACCGAAGTCGGAGTGGAGGTCGTAGTAGTGAAGGAAGAGGAACTGCGGCCCCTTGCCCCGCTCGAGGCTCCGGAGCGCGGCCGCATTGACCCGCCCGGAATAGGTCCTCTGGTGAGGCAGACGTTCGTACTCGTCGAAGCCCCGCCCGAATCCGAAGTCGGCCTTGAGCCACTCGCTGGTTACCAGGCCCATGGTATGGAACCCGGCGCCCCGGAGGATCTGGGCCAACGTCACGAACGGCCCCGGAAGAGGGCCTTGCTCCGGCTCCACGCCGTGGACGTCCGGGTAGACCGAGGTCATCGGCGACATGTGAGACGGAAGCGTGTGGGGCGCTTCCACGAACGCGTTCTCGAACACCACCGAGTCGGCGGCGAGCTCGTCGAGGCGAGGAGTCAAGGAGGGCTCCTCACCGGTCAAGACGCCGAACACGTCCGCGCGTCAGGTGTTGAGAGAGGTGAGGATGACCGAGGGACGAGAGTCCCCGGCCGGATCCGGGCGGGGCAGACAGCCCCCGAGCACAGGGCCGGCGAGGACGGCAATGCAGATCCCAATGCGGCGGATCATGGGTCCGGATCGCAACCGGCAGCTCCGCCCCGCGCAAACCGGCCGGCTCTGACCCCAGCCGGACGGTGGCTCCCCGATCCTTCCGGCAGGGAAGTTGCCATGAGGGGCGTACCCCGTCTGGATCGACATCGCGCAGGCCACGCGGGCCAAGTACTCCGTCGCAGAAATACGCTCGCATGCGGGCGCTGCCGCATCCGCCCCAGTGGCTTTGCGCTCCCTGCAACAGACCTTCGGGCATGCCGCGGGCGCGTGCCTTGCCGGGGCGGCGCCTCGGCGCTCTCGGTACGTGACCGTAACCGTGCGACGAAGTACTAAGATCCGAGTGCCGCCTGTAACGAATCCCGACCTGGCCCGATTACGGGCCTGAATGAGCGCAGCGGAGATCGGATGGAGAGACACTTGGACCCACGAGGAGGCAAGGTGGGGCTCGAGACGACCGGGTCCCCGGAGGCTTGGGCTCGACGCTTCCGGCGGGGAGACGCACTGGCTGTCCAAGAGGCCCGCCAGCGAGTGTCGAGAATCCTCATCCACGGTGCTCTGTCCATCCCGCCCGAGGAGCGGCAGGATCTCGAGCAGGAGATCATGACGGAGATCTGGCAGGCGGTGAACCGCCCCACTTTCGATTACTCCGCAGGCTTCTGGGGATTCGTCGAGGTCGTCACCTCTCGCCGCTGCATCGACTGGCTGCGCAGCCGGCGCCAGAGTGTCGGGGTCCCGGAAACGATGCGCTCGAAGGACTCGGGGCCGCTCGGCCTCACCCTGGAGCGAGAGCGCCGAGCGCGCGTCGAAGAGGTTCTCGCCGAGCTTGATACCCCCTGCCGCGAGTTGCTTCTCGCCCGCTTCCAAGACGACCTGAGCTACGACGAGATCGCTCGCCGAACAGGCAAGACGAGGGGCGCGCTACGCGTCCAGATGTACCGCTGCATCCGCCGCGCCGGTGCCCTTCTCGAATACGCGCGGGAGAGCCGATGAGACACCGAAACGCCATCCGACATCTCGCCGAATACGCCGCCGGCACCGCCGACACCGAGGTCGACGCCGCCGTCTCCGATCATCTGGCGACTTGCGTCGAGTGCCGCCGCTGGCTGGAGACACATGATCTCCTGGCGACGGAGCTGGGGCACCGGAGCGACGACGACCTCGCCCCTCACCCGGAGAGCGCTCTTCTGGCACTCTGCGCGATCCGGCCGGAGGAGCCTTACGAGAGCGACAGGAGCAATCTCCGGCAGCACCTGGTCTCGTGTGCCCACTGCCGTGAGGAGATGCGGGCGGTCCGGGAAGCTCTCTTCGCCGCGCGTCCGGCGCGCGGCCCCGCCGGATCTCCTGCTCGCACACCGGCCCCTCGCAGCTACTCAGTGAAGAGATGGACCACCGCGGCCGCGATCGTCGGAATCC
>CAZIIB010000480.1:0-3702 GCA_964539125.1 uncultured Thermoanaerobaculia bacterium
CCAGCACCGGAAGATGGAGAGCGAGCGCATGGTGGGGGAGATCAACGGGCACTTCGCCACCGTCGGCTGGGTGCCGGTGCAGTACTACTACCGGAGCGTCCCCCACCGCACCCTGATCGCCCTCTACCGGATGGCGGACGTGGCGTTCGTCACCCCCTTGAAGGACGGAATGAACTTGGTGGCCAAGGAGTACTGCGCCTGCCAGGTGGAGCGCGACGGCGTGCTCGTCCTCTCGGAGTTCGCCGGCGCCGCCGCCCAGCTCCAGGGCGGCGCCCTGCTGGTCAACCCGTACGACGTCGAGGGGGTGGCCGAGACGCTCAAGGCCGCTCTCGACCTCCCCCGGGCCGAGCGGGCCGAGCGGATGCGGCGCATGCAGCGGCGCATCGCCCGGCAGGACGTCTTCTGGTGGGCGGACCGGTTTCTCTCGGCGGCCTTCGGCGAGTCGATCAAGGGCTTCCGGGGCGAGCGCGAGTACCTGCCGCAGATCGAGCTCGACGTGCGGGACGAGGACGCGGTGGGTGCCGAGGGGCCTCACCTCGCCGCGACGTAGCCCCCCGGGACGCCGCGGGGGGAGAGGACGACCTGCCAGAGCTGGTTCCTGCGGGCCCGGAAGGAGCCGGCGCACGAGAGCAGGTAGTAGCGCCACATGCGGTGGAACCGCTCGTCGTAGGCCCCGGCGAGCTCCTGCCATGCGCGCTCGAAGTTGTCGTGCCAGGCCATCAGGGTGCGGTCGTAGTCGGCGCCGAAGTTGTGCCAGTCCTCGAGCACCCAGAGGCCCTCGGCGGCGGTGGTGATCTGGCGCGCCGAGGGGAGCATGGAGTCGGGGAAGATGTAGCGGTCGATCCAGGGATCGGTCTGGGTGACCGAGCGGTTGCCGCCGATCGTGTGGAGGAGGAAGAGGCCGTCTCCGGCCAGCAGGCGCCGCGTGACCTCGAGGAAGGTCCGGTAGTTCTTGACCCCGACGTGCTCGAACATGCCCAGGGAGTAGATGCGGTCGAAGGTGCCGTCGCGCTCCGGCGTGAGCGAGCGGTAATCCGCGAGGCGAATCTCGACCGGCGCCGCCTCGCTCCGATCTCGCGCCGTCTCCCGGGCGAGCCGCGCCTGCTCCTCCGACACCGTGATCCCCACCACCTCCACCCCGTAGCGCTCGGCGGCGAAGCCGGCGGCGCCGCCCCAACCGCAGCCCACGTCGAGCACCCGCATGCCGGGCTCGAGACCGAGCTTGCGGCAGACCAGCTCGAGCTTCGCCTCCTGCGCGGCGTCGAGGGTCTCGGCCCGGCGCCAGTAGCCGCAGCTATAGATCATCCGCCGGTCGAGCATGCGGCGGTAGAGGTCGTTGCCGATGTCGTAGTGGTGGCGGCCGATCCGGAAGGCGCGCCGCCGGCTCTGGCGGTTCGAGAGCCGGGCGCGCAGGTAGGGGATCACCTGGCGCCAGGAGCGCACCCGGCGGTCGATCCGCGCCGCGAGCACCCGGGCGAACAGCTCGTCGAGCCGTTCGCAGTCCCACCAGCCGTCCATGTAGCTCTCGCCCAGCCCCAGGGAGCCCTCGGCGAAGAGGCGGGAGAAGAGCTCCGGACGGTGGACCCGCAGGTCCCAGGGCCGGGTGCCGTCGATCTCGATGCCGGCCGGCTCCAGGAGGCGCTCGAGCCGGCCGCGGTAGCCGTGTGCAGCCATTTCCCGTGGTCCCGATGCAAGAAGCTCACCGCTACGCTACCAGAGGGCCGCTCGAGCGTAACGGTCGGGTCAGCTTCGTCCTGAGGAGCGTTTCTCCTTCCGCTCCCGCCGGACCCGGCGGCGCTGAGCGAGGACCGCCCGGTCGCAGGTGAGGGTGAGGCCGAAGAGGGAGACGAGGAAGAGGCTCACGCCCGCCCAGGTCAGCCCCGCGCCGTCCCCCGCCCAGATCAGCACGAGACCGGCGACGGCGCCGGCGAAGGCGGCCAGGAGCGGCACCATGTGGAGAGTCGTCTTCAAGCGGTGCTCACCCCACTCCTTCTCGGGCAGCAGGACGCCCTGGTCGCGCAGGTCTTCGAGGCTCATCCGACCGTCCCCCCGCTCTCCCGTCCCGACTCCGCCGGCTCGGTGGAACGGAAGAAGTCCACGACGTCGAGCAGCCAGGAGTGGACCACCCGCCGGCGATGCTTGACCAGCAGCAGACGGCCGGTGGCGCGGCGCAGGATCCGCTCCGGCACGTTGCCCGCCACGAGCTTGCGCCACAGGCCTTCCCGGCTCGCCCCGACGAGCGTCAGGTCGTAGTGCCGCGAGCGCTTGACGACGCCGGAGACCACGTTCGTCGTCTCTTCGAGGTCGAGCTCGGGGGGCGAGCCCTCGGACCCGACGGTGAGGTCTTCGAGCGCGTCGTAGATCTCGTCGAGCCGGGCCTGGCGCGCGCGCTCCTCCAGCCCGGGCGGCAAGGCGTGGTAGAGGTCGATCGCCGCCCGCTTCTCGCGCGCCAGGAGGTTCGCCACCTCGAGCATCAGGTGCGCCTGCACCGGATCGGCCACCGGCACCAGGATCGACTCGAGGTCGTCGAGGTCGGGCGCCCGGAGCACCAGCACGTGACAGTCGGCGTGGCGCAGGACCAGGTCGATGTTCGAGCCGATCGCCGTGCGCCGGTGGCGGGTCGGCCCCCGCCAGCCCATGACCACCATGTCGACCCGCCGCTCCTCGACCTCGTCGAGGATCGCCTGGGCCGGCTTGTGGGCGATCCGGATCACCGAGTTGAAGGGCACGCCCTCGGCGGAGAGCATCTCCTCGGCCTCGTCGAGGATCTCCTCGCGCGCCCCCTGGACGTACCGGCGCCCCACCCGGAGCGGCGTCTGCGGCGGCACGGGGATCACGTGCAGCAGGGTGACCTCACCCTCTTGCTCGCGGGCGAGGAGCGCGGCGAGCTTGATCAGGCCCCGCGCGGTGGCGGGCTTCGCCACCGGCACCAGGACCCGGAAGCGCTCCCCGCGCTCGAGCTCCTGGCGCAGGACGACCGGCGTCACCCGTTTCTCGCGCTCCCGCTTCCTGGCGTAGCCGTAGTAGAGCACCAGGCCGATCCCCGTCCAGCCGGCCACGAAGTACCAGGCGATGGGGGAGAAGCGAAACATGAAGGCGGCGATCCCCAGCATCAGGACGATGGCCAGGATCGGCACCACGGGGAAGAAGGGGATCAGGAAGCCGTAGTCGAGCTTGTCGCCGTACTTGCGGCGGATCGTGATGATGGCCACGTTCACCTGCAGGAAGAGGAGCAGGAACATGACGTCGGCCGCCGCCGCCACGTCCTGGATGGGCAGCGTCAGGGCCATGGTGATGATCAGCCCCCCCGAGGCGACGAGGGCCAGGTAGGGGGTGCGGGTGCGGGGGTGGACGCGGGAGAAGAGGTCCGGGAGGTTCCGGTCCCGGCCCATGGCGAAGGAGACCCGGGTCGAGCTGAAGGTGGTGGCGTTGAGCGCCGACATGGTCGAGAGCAGGCCGCCCACGAGCAGGAGCGCCGTGCCCAGGGGCATGAACTGGCGGGCCGCCTCGGCCAGGCCCAGCTCCTGGTGCTCGCCCAGCCACTGCCACGAGGGCTGGGCGCTCCCGGTGTCGACCGCGCCCACCGCCGCCACCGCCACCAGGATGTAGATGGGGATCACGATCGCCAGCGACCAGAAGACCGCTCGAGGGATGTTGCGCTTGGGGTCCTTCACCTCCTCGCCGGCCTGGACGATGATCTCG
>CAZIIB010000481.1:0-3701 GCA_964539125.1 uncultured Thermoanaerobaculia bacterium
TCACCGTCGCTTCGACTTCAACGGCTTCTTCTTTCGCCAAATTCCTGTCCTCTCCAGCCTCGAGCCTCCGGGGCCAGGCCTCCGCGGCATTTCGAGCGCTCAAGAGGCCGCCATCGCGATCCGCTCGTCCTTCTTCGAGAGGCCCAGGATCCACGGGCCTCGCTCGGTCACCGCCACCGAGTACTCGAAGTGAGCCGAGAGCGCCCCGTCGGCGGTTCGCGCGGTCCAGCCGTCGGGGTCCACCTCGTGCTCCGCGACGCCGGCGTTGATCATCGGCTCGATGGCGAGCACCAGACCGGGCTTGAGGCGTGGTCCCTTGCCCGGCTTGCCGAAGTTGGGCACCTGCGGATCCTCGTGGAGCGCGGTGCCGACACCGTGCCCTACGAACTCGCGGACCACCGAGAAGCCCGCGGCCTCGGCGTGCTCCTGCACCGTATGGCCGATGTCCGAGAGGCGTCCGCCCACCTGCACTCGGGCGATCGCCAGATCGAGGGCCTCGTGGGTCACCCGCAGCAGGCGCTCGGCCTCGGCCGAGATCCGGCCCACCGGGAAAGTGCGCGCCGCGTCCCCGTAGTAGCCGTTGAAGACCACGCCGCAGTCGACTCCGACGATGTCCCCCTCGGCGAGCGGCAGGTCGTCGGGGATGCCGTGGACGATCACGTCGTTCACCGAGGTGCACAACGTCGCGGGGTAGCCCCGGTAGTCCAGGAACGCCGGCACCGCCCCGGCCTCCCGGATGGTCGCCTCCGCCCAGCGGTCGAGCTCCCGGGTGGTCACCCCGGGGCGCACCGCCTCCGCGACGCCGTCGAGCACCCTGTGGACGATGCGGTTGGCCTCGTCCATCAGGTCGAGCTCCCCGTGGGTCTTGAGCACCATCACTCGATCGCCCCGAGGATCCTCGAGCTCACCGCATCGATGGAGCCGAGACCGTCGACCCTGCGGAGCAAGCCCAATCCCTCGTAGTACCCGACGAGCGGCTCCGTCTTCTGCCGGTAGACCCGCAGCCGCTCTCGCACGACCTCCGCCTTGTCGTCGGCCCGCCGGCGCGCCAGGGCGCGGTCCACCAGCTCCTCCTCCGGCGCGTCGATCAGCACCACGGCATCGAGGGCATGGCCCTCGCCGGCGAGGATCCCGGCCAGGGTCTCGGCCTGGGGCAGGGTGCGCGGGTAGCCGTCGAGGACGAACCCGCGCCGGGAGTCCGGCCTCTCCAGGCGTTCCCGGACCACCTCCGCCATGGTGTCGTCGTCGACCAGCGCGCCCGAGTTCATGATGCCTTCCACCTTCTTGCCCAGCTCGGTCCCCCCGGCCACCGCCTCGCGGAGCATCTCACCGGTGGAGATGGCCGGGACGCCCAGCTTCTTGCCCAGGATCTCCGCCTGGGTGCCCTTTCCCGAGCCCGGCGGCCCGAGGAAGACCAGGTTGCGGCCCGGCCGGGCGGCGTCACTTCCCGCGCCCACGGACTCTCCCTCGTTTCATGAATCCCTCGTAGTTGCGCATCACGAGCTGGCTCTCGACCTGTTGGACGAAGTCCATCGCCACGCCGACCACGATGAGCAGCGAGGTCCCGCCGAAGTAGAACTGGATCCCGAGGCCTTCGGTGACCCAGCCCGGCAGGTAGGGGTCGATCCGCGGTCCGATCCAGGGCAGACTGCCCAGGGCGATGCCGCGGAGCAGGAAGTCGGGAAGCACCGAGACCGCCGCCAGATAGATGGCGCCGACCAGCGTGATCCGGGTGAGGATGCGGTCGATGTACTCGGCGGTGCGCTTGCCCGGCCGGATGCCCGGAATGAACCCGCCGTACTTGCGCATGTTGTCGGCCAGGTCCGCCGGGTTGAAGATGATCGAGACGTAGAAGTAGCAGAAGAAGACGATCGCCGCCACGTAGAGCATGTAGTAGAGCGGCTGGCCGTACCCCACCGACCGCGCCAGGGTCTGGACCCACTGGTTCTTGAAGAACCCGCCGATCGTCGCCGGCAGCATCACCACCGAGCTGGCGAAGATCACGGGGATCACGCCGCCGGTGTTGACCCGCAGCGGCAGGTAGGTCGACTGGCCACCGTAGATCCGGCGGCCGACCACCCGCTTGGCGTACTGCACCGGGATCCGGCGCTGAGCGCGCTCCATGTAGACGATGAAGGCCACGACGATGAGCATGAAGACGATCAGGACCAGCACGCCGAGCAGCTTGAGCTCGCCCTGCCGGATGCTCTCGAGGGTGGTGAAGATGCCGCGGGGCAGACCGACCACGATGCCGGCGAAGATGATGAGCGAGATCCCGTTCCCGATGCCCCGCTCGCTGATCTGCTCGCCCAGCCACATGACGAAGGCGCACCCGGTGGTCAGGGTCAGCACCGTGAGAAGCCGGAACCCCCAGCCGCCGTGCGGCACCAGGAGGGCTCCGCCGGGAGCGCTCTGGTGCTCCAGGAAGAAGGCGATTCCGGTCGACTGGATGATCGAGATCGCGACCGTGCCGTAGCGGGTGTACTGGGTGATCTTCCGCCGCCCGAGCTCGCCCTCCTTCGAGAGCTTCTCCAGGTAGGGCCAGACCACGGTCAGGAGCTGCAGGATGATCGACGCCGTGATGTAGGGCATGATGCCCAGGGCGAAGACCGCGAACCGCCGCAGGCTCCCGCCGGTGAAGGTATTGACGAAGCCGAAGATCGTGCCCTGCGTCTGCTGCATGAACTCGATCAACGCCTGGGGGTCGACTCCCGGCGTCGGGATGTGGCAGCCCACCCGGTAGACCGCGAGCAGCGCAAACGTGAACATCAGCCGCTTGCGCAGGTCCGGGATGGCGAAGACGTTGCGGAAACTCTCGATCACCGGCTCAACTCCTCGCAGGAGCCCCCCGCCGCCTCGATCTTCTCGCGGGCGGTCTTCGAAAACGCGTGCGCCTTGACGGTGAGCGCCTGGGCGAGCTCGCCGTCACCGAGCACCTTGAGCAGCTTGCCGCGGCGCACCAGGCCGGCCTCGGCCAGGCTCTCCGGCGTCACCTCCGCGCCGGCTCCGGAGACTAGCTCGGCGAGATCGCCGACGTTGACCACGGCGTACTCGGTGCGGAAGACGTTGGTGAAGCCGCGCTTCGGAACCCGGCGCACGAGGGGCATCTGGCCGCCCTCGAATCCGGGCCGCCGGCGGAAGCCGGAGCGGGACTTCTGACCCTTGCTGCCCCGCCCCGCGGTCTTGCCCAGCCCCGAGCCCGGGCCCCGGCCCACGCGTTTCCTGTCCTTCTTGCTCCCCTTGGCCGGAGAGAGGTCGTCGAGTTTCATGGTTCGTCCTCGAGGATTTCCACCAGGTGAGGGATCTTGGCCACCAGACCGCGAACCGCCGGGTCGTCGTTGCGCTCGACCGTGTGGCGGATCCGGCGCAGCCCGAGCCCATTCAGGGCCTCGCGGTGCCGGCGCGGAGTCCCGATGGGGCTCCGCACCTGGCGGATCTTGATCGTCTTCGTCGTCGGGTCCGTGGTGCTTGCCATGGTCTTCGGTGCTCCCGGTCGCTCGTCCTCGTCGTCTCGGTGGAGGGGCCCTCTCAGGCCGCCGATTCGCCGCCGCCGCTCGCGGCGGCATCCTCCGCCTGCGGCTCGCTCAGGCCCCGGAGCTTCAGGACCTGCTCCTTGGAGCGCAGAGAGAGGAGCCCGGCGAAGGTGGCCTTGACCACGTTGTGCGGGTTGGTGGTGCCCAGGGACTTGGTGAGGATGTCCT
>CAZIIB010000482.1:0-3694 GCA_964539125.1 uncultured Thermoanaerobaculia bacterium
GCTGCCCGGCGAACCTGGCGCGGATGATGGCGCTCCTGCCGACCTACCTCTACGCGGTGGGCAGCCCGCCGGGACCGGATGGCCGGTCGAGCCCTCCAGGCCGGTCCAGCGACGAGGAGATCGTGGTCGGTCTCTACGCCGGGAGCGAGGCCCGGCTCGAGACGGCGGCCGGGCCGGTCGAGGTGGTCCAGAGCACCCGCTACCCCTGGAGCGGCGAGGTCCACCTCGAGCTCCATCCGGAGCGGCCGCGGGAGATCGTCCTCGCCCTGCCCATGCCCGGCCGGCGCGTCGCCGCCAACCCCAAGGTCGAGGCCGACGCCGGCCGGCTCGCCCTCCAGAGAGGACCGGTGGTCTACGCGGTCGAGGGGGTGGACAACGGCGGCTCCGTCGCCGGCCTGCGCCTGCCGTCCGAGGGCAAGATCGCCGCCGAGTGGCGCCCGGACCTCCTGGGCGGCGTGGTCACCCTCGCGGCCCCGTTGGGCAAGCCCGGCGACCGCCTCCTCGCCGTCCCCTATTTCTCTTGGGCCAACCGCGGCCCGGACGAGATGGAAGTCTGGCTGCCGGCGGCGGGCCGACCGTAGGCTCAGGCGCCGATCCGCTCGTAGAGATACGAGCCCAGGAGCGTCGCGACCAGGGCTTCGCCGGCGCCCCAGGCGAGCGAGACCCAGAGCCGCCAGCCCACCAGGGCTCCGAGCTCGTTGAGCATGGCGCTGAGCGGGACGTAGCCCAGCAGGAAGAGAAACGCGGCGGCCACGAGGGCGGCCGTGGTGGCCGGGTGGACGCGCGGCCGGAGCAGGGCGTAGAGGGCGACGCAGAGAATCCCGAAGCCGAAGCGCAGGCTCAGGTGGCGGATCACCATGCCCGGCCCCGTGGGCTGGGGCACGAGCTCGACGAGGCGATGCACGTACTCGGACCCGAGCACGAAGTAGACGAGGGCCATCCCGGAGAGGTTGATCCACAGGCCCGCCACCAAGCCCGCCAACACCGTCGCTCCGACTCTCATCGCCAGTGCCTTCTTCCCAGTTTCCCCATGATACGCCGGGTCCCGCCGGTCAGCCGCCTCCTCGAGAAGGAGGGCTGGAGTCCGCCGGCAGGTCGGGCTCGAGGCCGAAGCGGGCGGCGAAGCGCCGGTGACGGGCACCGGCGGCCTCGAGCAGGGCCTGGAAGCGCTCGTCGGCGGCGACCGGCGCCAAGTTGGGGTTCGAGGCCAGGCAACGGGGGCAGAAGAACCCCTGGTCGACGGCGAGGGCGAGCTGTTCCAGCCCCCGGTCCACCGCGCCCGCCATCACCAGCAGCTCGCCGAGCTTGTAGCTCACCTCGCCGTCGCCGGCAGATCTCTCGGCCCGCTGGCGTGCGAGCTGCTCGAGCACCACCCTCGCCTCTTCCGGATCGCCCCGGAGGTTCGCGAGGAGCGCCTGGCAGAGCCGGCCGAACAGGTCTCCCGGGTGCTCGACGAAGGCCGGCTCCAGGGCCTCGCGTGCCTCGTCCAGCCGGCCGCGCATCGTCTCGGCGTAGCCCCGGTAGTAGCGGAAGACGGGGGTGTCCCGCCCCCTGAGGAGAGCCAGGAATCGGTCCCACCGCCGTTCGTAGAGGTAGGGGTACGGCAGGTAGTCGTAGTAGAGGAGCGAGAACTCCGGGCGCTTCGCCAGGGCCTCGTCGAAGACCCGGCGCGATTCCCTGAGGAAGCCGGCGTAGCGCAGGGCCTGGGAGATCCGCATCTCGATGGGGACCTGGTCCGGGTGCTCGAGCTCGGCCCGCCGCAACGCCACGTAGGCCTCCTCCACCTGCCCCCGGTAGATCAGGAGAAGGCCCTGGAGCTGGCGGGGGGCCGGCCACGATGGATCGAGCTCGATCGCCCGCCCGAGGGCCCGGTCCGCTTCGTCGAGGAGCTCCGGCCCTCCGGAGCAAAAGGTCGCCTGGCTCGATTGGGCGATCGCGAGCATGAACCAGGCCGAGGGGAACGCCGGGTCCAGCTCCACCGAGCGCGTGAGGAGCTCCGCCGCCACGCCACCGTCGCAGGCCAGGCGCCACTCCGCGTTGGCCCGGAGGAAGAGCCTCAAAGCCTCCTGCTCCGCCTCGGTGCGGCCGCCGGTGCCCCGGACGGCGAGGCGAACGGTCCGCACCACCTCCCGCGCCACGGCGCTGCGCACGGCGAGGAAGCGGGAGACGTCGACCGCCGGGAGCCGATACGGGATCTCGTGGCTCACCAGGGGGAGCGGATGCCCCTCCGATCCCTCGACGTCGGGCGCTTCCAGGCTGACCTCGAGGTGTGCGTAGCCCTCCATGGCTCCCGGCTCCAGGCGCACCCGAAGGAGAGATTCCGGACCCGCCGAGGCGGGCGCCGGGCCGTCCCCGTCCCGGCGCTCCACGTCGGGCACCTGATCGAGGCCGAGCTTCAGCTCGTCGGTCAGGGCGTGGGCCAGGAGCTGGAGCCCACGATCCTCCCGCGGAGCCTCGACCCGCACTCTCACCGGGGTCGGGCCGGCCTTGCGGGCGTCGGCGGCCGATCGGAGCCAGGCGGCGGCCACGACGGCCAGGACCGCGAGGAGAGCGACGGACACGAGGATCGCGGGCACGCGGCCTCTCGGCGCCACGGGATCCGGGGCGGACGCGTCCACTTCCCGGACCGGCAGGTCGAACCGGTAGCCACGGCCGTGGACCGTGTGAATGGCTTCCGACTCACCGGCCGGATCGCGGATCGCCCGTCGGGCTCCCATCACGCACCGCGCGATGGCCGAGTCGGTGACGTGCGCACCCCGCCAGACGTGCTCGACCAGGTCCGCTTTGGAGACCACCCGGCCCCGATTGCGGACCAGGTAGATCAGGGTCTCGAGAACCCGGGGCTCGACCGCGACCGCGCCATCGGGCCCTCGAAGCTCCAGCGCTTCCAAGTCGAGCCGGTAGTTGCCGAGCTCGTATATAGCGGCCATTACTAAATCATCATCAAAGTATCACGGGGGCATCACGACAAGAAGGCGGCCGCTCCCTAGCCTCGGACCACCGCGTGGCCGCCGATCGGTCGACTCACGAAAGACCCAGAAAGGAGCCCCTCATGAGACAACCCGTTCCGATTCGTACCGTCCTCTTCTGTACCCTGCTCGTGGCGCTCTTCGCGCTACTACCGCAGGTGGCGCAGGCCGGGTGCCACGGCTTGTGCAAGAACGTGGCACCCCCGGGCGAGTTCTGCCGACGCTGCGTGGACGCAGGGACCTACACCGGGGTGGCCTGCCAGGACGTCGGCGCCTGCGGCTGCTTCTACGTCCGGTGTCCGTACGGGCTCTCCCAGCTCTCCGAGAGCCCGTTGTCGGCCGAGCTCGTGGTCCCGGCGGACCTCACCCCCATGTCGAGGGTCGACGCCGGCTCGTGCACCGACACGGTGGCCTCTGTGTCCGAGGCGCCGCCCAAGACGCCGGCCGCCGAGCCGGTGGCCGACTGAAGCGATCTCTCGATCGGCGTGCCGCGGAAGGGCCCGGCTCCGGCCGGGCCCTTTCTTGGGAGGCGCCCTACCGTCACTCCCGCAGGTCGAGGCGGGAGCTGTTGTAGGCCCAGGTGAGGAGCAGGGCGAAGCCGGCCGCGCCGAGGCCCAGGCCGGCGTTGACGTAGCCGGGGGCGGTCAGGGCCAGGCGGGCGAAGACCGTCGCCAGGGCGAAGCCCGAGTTGCGGAACAGCACCCGGTAGGTCGAGCTGTGCCGCA
>CAZIIB010000483.1:0-3687 GCA_964539125.1 uncultured Thermoanaerobaculia bacterium
TCCCCCCCGCAACCCCTCGATCCCCTTCCCACCGGGCACCGCAGAGCGAAGCTCGGTGGTCTGCGGGGAAGGGGACGCCCCCTCCCTCGGTGCTCAGCGGACTGGGTTGACCGCTGCACGCAGGGCGGCTTTCCGACAGGCGCCTGGAGCCAAATCCTCCCTGACGGGTCTTCTCGTTGCCGGTCTGCTCTCTCTGTTGGTTGCCTCGTCGGTCCCCGCGTTCGCCGCGCATCCACACTACGAACGGCTCCTGCGGGAGGGCACGTTCGCCCTGGAGCGCGGCGAGATGGAGAAAGCGGCGCGCGACCTCCGCCTCGCCTGCTTCGGCCTGCTCGAGGAGCCCAAGAGGCTGGCGGGTTGCCTCACCCGGCTGGCCGTCGCCCAGGCGGCCGACGGCGACGACGAGGACTTCCAGGAGACGTTCCGCCGGATCGTGGAGGTCCAGGAGCGATTCGGCGCCTACCAGGCCGCCGACGTCGATCCCGAGACGCGGCAAGCCTTCGAAGACCAGGTCGCGCAACGGATTCCGGCCAAGATCCTCGAGGTCACGCCGTCGTTCGAGCGTCTCGTCCAGAAGGCTGCCGAACCGGCCGGGACGGGGCCCGAGGACACCGCGGCGGCCAATCCGGCTCAGCCATCCGGGGCCACGGAGGCGGCCGGCGGCTCGCCGCCTCCGGCCGAGACCGAGCCCGCCGCCGGCGACCCGGTACCGGCCGCGCCCGGGAAGCTCACGGCGGAGGAGACCGCGACGCTCGACCGCGCCCGCAGCCTGCTCAAGGCCTCGAAGTACAGCGGCGACCTGGAGGAGCCTCTGCGGCTCGCCCGCCAGGTCGCCGACACTCGTCCCGACTCCTCCGAAGCGCAGTCGCTCACCGCGGTGATCGCCTACCGCGCCTCGATGTGGCAGGAGGCCGTGACCTACTTTCACCGCGCAGGCGATACGGTGCAGAACAACCCCGAGATGCTCTTTTACCTGGCGGTTTCCCTGTACGAGACCGGTGACCGCTCGGCCGCGGCCGACGCCCTCGAGCGCTGCCTGCCGAGAATCGACAAGACGCCCTTCGTGCGCTCGTACCGTGACAAGATCCTGGGCCCTCCCAACCCGCCGAACGCGGATGGATCGCCTTGACAAACGAACCCGGACCCTCTAGATTGAATTCGATCTCTAGGAGAGACTCCATGAATCGTGTGCCCGTGGTTTACCCGCTCCTCGCCGGCCTGGCCCTGATTGCCGCGTCGTTCGCGGCTCCGCTTCGGGCCCAGGAGCCCTCGATCCAGCCCGAGCAGGTCAAGTGCGTGCCGAACCGCGCCAACGGGCTGATCACGGCCACCGTCCAGCCCGAGATCGGCGGCGCCGAGGTGCGTCTCTACTTCCGCTGGGACGGCCACGGGGACTTCTACTACGTGGTCATGGAAGCTTCCGGCGGGGGCACCTACTGGGTCACGCCGCCCAAGCCGACGGACGAGAACCGCCGGATCGAGTACTACGTGGCCGTCGTCGAGCCGAAGGAGCCGGAGGGGCCGGACGAGGCGGAGGGTCAGGTCGTGGGGAACCCGAGCCCCCACCTGACCGCTCCCGTCGAGGAGGACTGCGACGTCGACCTCGACGAGAAGGAGCTCGGCATGGCCGACAACCTGATCGTGGGCGAGACCAAAGACGAGCAGCGGGGCAACCCGGTCCTCGGCTTCCTGTGTGACGGCATCATCTCGCGCATCGGGCGGGACGGCATCCTGCGGGCGGACGAGATCTGCCGCCGGTGCATCGTCGCGTGGTGGGACCGGCCACGCGCCTTGGTCCCCGCGGCCGTGCTGCTCGGCGGCGGAACCACGGTGACCCGGACCGAGGCCTCCCCCTCCAGGCCCTGACCGGCTCCGTCGTACCGAGCCCCATGAATGTCTGAGCCGCGGTCCCTGAGCGACCGCTTCGTCGCTCGTGTCGGGGACGGCTCCGCCGTCGTCGGCGTGATCGGGCTGGGCTACGTCGGCCTTCCCCTGGCTCGCGTTTTCTCCGGGCGCGGGTTCCGGGTCCTGGGATTCGACAGCGATTCGACGAAGGTCGAGTCCCTGCGCCAGGGTCGTTCCTACATCCGGCACTTCGACGGCCGCCAGATCGCCGACATGGTGGCGTCCGGTCGCTTCGAGCCGACCGTGGACTTCGACCGCCTGGGCGAGCCGGACGCCCTGCTGATCTGCGTCCCCACGCCGCTCTCTCCGCAGCGTTCGCCCGACCTCTCCTTCGTGGCCGCCACGGCGCGCGCCATCGCCGCGGCCCTGCGCCCGGGACAGCTCGTGGTCCTCGAGTCGACCACCTTCCCGGGAACCACCGCCGAGGTGGTCCAGCCGATGCTCGAGGCGGGCGGCTTGCGCGCGGAGGAGGACTTCCTCCTCGCCTACTCCCCGGAACGGGAGGACCCGGGCAACCCCACCCAGTCGACGGGCACGATCCCCAAGGTGGTGGGCGGCATCGGACCGGGGTCACAGGCCGCGGCCGTTGCGCTCTACGAGCAGGTGGTGCCGCGGGTCGTTCCGGTCTCCTCGTGCGCCGTCGCCGAGGCCACCAAGCTGACCGAGAACGTCTTCCGCGCGGTCAACATCGCCCTGGTCAACGAGCTCAAGCTGATCTACGAGCGCATGGGGATCGACGTCTGGGAGGTGCTCGACGCCGCCTCGACCAAGCCGTTCGGCTTCATGCGCTTCGACCCGGGTCCGGGATGGGGGGGCCACTGCATCCCGGTGGATCCCTTCTACCTCTCGTGGAAGGCGCGCGAGCACGGGCTCACCGCCCGCTTCGTGGAGCTCGCGGGAGAGGTGAACGTCGAGATGCCCGAGCACGTCGTGGAGAAGGTCCTGCTCGCCCTGAACCGCCGGGGCAAGGCGGTGAACGGGAGCCGCGTCCTGGTGCTCGGCCTGGCCTACAAGAAGAACGTCGACGACCCGCGGGAGAGCCCGGCCTTCGAGATCCTCGACCGCCTCCTCGGTCTGGGCGCGGAGGTCTCGTACCACGACCCTTTCATCGCGCGCGCGCCGGCCATGCGCACGTGGCCCGATCTACCGCCGCTCGAGTCGGTGGAGCTGACGCCGGCCGTCCTCGCGGCGGCGGACGCCGTGCTGGTCGTCACCGATCACGACGAGGTCGACTACGACCTCGTCCTCGAGCACGCCTCGCTGATCGTCGATACCCGGGGCGTCTACCGCGACCCCGCGCCCCACGTGGTCAGGGCCTAGGCTCCTCGGGAGCCCGCGTTCCGGAGCCGGCCGGAGCCTCCGCGCGGGCCGCCGGCGTCCTGCGCAGGTTGTACTTGAGGATGCACCAGATCGCCCGGAAGCCGTCTTTCCAGCCGATCTTCTTGCCCTCGTCGTAGGTACGTCCCGAGTACGAGATGCCGATCTCGTAGATGCGCCAGTGACCGCGGGCGATCTTCGCCGTGATCTCGGGCTCCATGCCGAAGCGCGACTCCTCGATCCGGATGCCCTGGATGACCTCGCGGCGGAAGAGCTTGTAGCAGGTCTCCATGTCCGTGAGGTTCAGGTTGGTGAACATGTTGGAGAGCAGGGTCAGCAGCTGGTTGCCGAGCTGGTGCCAGAAGTAGAGCACCCGGTGGGGCTGCCCGCCCATGAAGCGTGAGCCGTAGACGACGTCGGCCTTGCCGGCGAGGATCGGCTGCATCAGCCTCGGAATGTCGCGGG
>CAZIIB010000484.1:0-3686 GCA_964539125.1 uncultured Thermoanaerobaculia bacterium
TCTGGACGATGTTGTTCTCGATGATCGAGTTCCGGCGCAGGGCGCCGCGCAGGACCCCGAAGCCGAGGATCGCCGCGAGCTCGGAGCCCTCGATCGAGAATCCCAGCTTGAGCGCCAGGTAGCCGATCGAGACGGCGATCAGCGCCCCGATCGCGTAGCCGGTGAGGATCGCGGGCAGGGTGATCTCTGGGTAGGGGCCGTGCCGGACCGTGCGCGCTGATTCCTTCGCCAAGTCACCACCTCCTGAAAACCGACCGAGAGCTCGGCGGGCATTGTACAGGAGGGTCGTGGGTTGTCCCGTGGCGCCGCCTTCGGCTACGCTGCCGGTCCGATGTTCTCAGCACTCGCCGGGAGGCTTTCGTGAGACGCCAGATGCAGGGCTTCGGGTTCCGGTCCCCGGTTCCCGCGCTGGGGGTCGTGCTGGCTCTCGCGGCCCTCGTCGGCGGGACCCTCCGGGCCGCCTCCCTGCCGGCGGTCGACCTCGACGCCCTCAACGACGCGGTCAACGCCCAGGTCCGCCTGGCGCTGCGGGTGGCCCCCCGGCTCGGCGTGGCGGTCGCCGACCTCGCGACCGGCGCGCCGATCTACACCTACGACGCTCGCGAGCCGCGGATCCCGGCCTCGAACACCAAGCTCTTCACCACCTCGGCCGTCCTCGACGCGCTGGGACCGGGCTACGTCTTCGAGACTCCGCTCCTCGCCCGCGGCCGGGTCGAGGCCGGAGTGCTCCACGGCGACCTGGCGGTGGTCGGCTCCGGCGATCCGACGATCTCCGAGCGCTTCACCGGCGATGGGTACGCCGCCTTCCGCCCCTGGGCGGCGGCGCTGCGCAGCCGGGGGATCGAGCGGGTGGAGGGCGACCTGCTCCTGGTCGACGGCTTTTTCCAGGGGCGCCAGGTCCATCCCGACTGGCCCGCCGATCAGCTCTCGCACTGGTACGAGGCGCCGATCGCCGCCCTGTCGTTCAACGACAACTGTGTCTGGGTCCAGGTGTCGCCCCAGAGGGGAGGCCGCGCCCGGGTCGACGTCCTGCCCCACCTCGGTCTCCTCTCGGTCCGGAACCTGACCCGGGTGAGCGGCTCGCGCCGCCACCACCTCCTGGTAGTCAGCCGCGAGGCCGACGCCTCGAAGATCGAGGTCCGCGGCTCGGTCTACCGGAGGTCCGACCCCCTCGACACGTGGATCACCGTGCCCGATCCGGTGGCCTACTTCGGCGCCGCGCTCACCGACGCCCTCGCCCGGGAGGGCGTCGAGATCGGCGGCCGGGCACGGCCGGTGGAGCGGCTTCCCGCCGGCGCGTGGGAGCGGATCGCGGCCCGCCGCACCTCGCTGCTCACGGTGATCGAGGTGGCCAACAAGCGGAGCCAGAACTTCTACGCCGAGAGCCTGCTCAAGACGCTGGGGGCCGAGCGGTGCGGCGAGGGCTCCTGGCGGGGTGGGCTCGAGGCGGTGGCCGATTTCCTGGAGCGGCTGGGCCTCGAGCCGGGGAGCTACCGGATGGTCGACGGCTCGGGGATGAGCCGGTCGAACCGCTTCTCGGCGGCCCAGGTCGCCGACCTGCTGCGGCGCATGTACGCTCACCGCTGGGGAGGAGCCCTCGTCCACTCCCTGCCGGTTGCGGGCGAAGAGGGGGCGTCGCTCGAAAAGCGCCTGACCGAGGCGCCGTACCGAGGCAACGTCTTCGCCAAGACCGGCACCTTGACCGGTGTCTCGACGCTGTCGGGCTACGCCCGGGGGCGCTCGGGCCGCCTCTACGTCTTCTCGATCCTCGCCAACCGGGCGCACAGCGCGTGGGAAGCCCGCCGGGCGCAGGACGCGATCGTCCGCGCGATCGTCGATCACGGATGAGGTCGAACAGGGATAGGATGGGCTTGCCGGAGTTGCCTTCGTCCCCGGGCGGTCCCCCGCTCACGCTGAGCGAGCTCGCCGAGGCTCGTCTGCTCGGCTTCTCCAGACCGACGGGTTTGCCAGATCCCCCCCACACCCCCTCGATCCCCGTCCCACCCCCGAGGGGGGAAGGGGACGCCCCTTCCCGCACGCGGGGGCACGGACCCGACGTATTCGCCTGGGTTTGCGGGGCCCTTTGTCACACGGTCCTGCCTCTCCGCAGCTCTGGAGGCAGGAGGAGCGCGTGCCCATGAACGCCGTCGTCGAGAGTTCCCCGGTCAACTACCGGGAGCTGATGAAGAAGGTGGAGCAGGCGGTCGAAGCCATCGACCGCGCGGACGACGTGGGCGACACGATCCACACCGTCGTCTCGCTCATCATCCGCCAGTTCCGGGACGAGCTCGGCCTCTACGCCGGCCGGCTCTACCGCCGCCAGGGCAAGTTCATCGTCCTCGAGAAGGTGTTCGGTGACACCAAGGCGGCGCCCACCGGTATCCGGGTGCCGATCACCTACGGACCGGTCCAGATCCTCCTGGACAAGGGGCTGGTCTACATGGACGAGGCCGACCCCCGCTTCGACCGCTCCCTGGAGAAGGAGCTGGGGGTCCAGCAGTTCGCCGCCATCGAGGTGGCGGACGACTACATCCTGGCGTTCAACGTGGCGCCGGGCCACCACCGGGAGGACATCCTCTTCTCCCTCGGGATCCTGCGCCACAGCCTGAACCAGAAGATCCGCCAGGAGCGTCTGGAGGGGATCTTCCGGGAGGCGCGGAAGATCCAGTCCTCGATTCTCCCCAAGCGGCCGCCGGTCTTCGGCACGTTCGACATCTACGGCCGGACGGTGCCGGTGGAGAGCGTGGGCGGGGACTTCTTCGGCTTCGTGCCGCTCTCGGACAAGATCCTGGGTCTGGCGATCGCCGACGTCTCGGGCCACGGGCTGCCGGCGGCTCTCCAGACGCGGGACATCCACATGGGTCTGCGGATGGGCCTCGGCCGCGACTTCAAGATCGTGCGCACGGTCGAGCGCCTCAACCGGATCATCCACGAGTCGACCCTGACCAGCCGGTTCGTGTCGATGTTCTACGGCGAGCTCGAGCTCCACGGCACGTTCATCTACGTGAACGCCGGGCACCCGCCGCCGTACTACCTGTCGGCGGCCGGCGAGGCGCGGCCCCTGGAGGAGGGGGGCACGGTGCTCGGCCCGATCGCGGACGCCACCTACGAGCGGGGGTTCTTGACCCTGGTGCCCGGCGACCTGCTGGTGTTCTACACGGACGGGCTCACCGAGACCCGGGGCAAGAGCGACGATCACTGGGAGGAGTACGGGGTGGAACGGCTGCTGGCGGTGGCGGAGGCGCGGCGCGATCGGCCGGCGGAGGAGATCGTGCAGGCGGTGTTCGACGACGTGGACGAGTTCAGCCGCGGCCGCCCGGCGCACGACGACCGGACGCTTGTCGTCGTGCGGTATCCGGGGTAACGCCGGGCCGGGAGGTCCCGCCCTCGCGAACGGCGCGCGCTGCTCGTGGACGGTGGGACGTAGGCGCGCGCCTCGGCTTCGCCCTGCCCCGGAACGCTCGAAGCCTGCCGGAGGCCATTGCGGTGGCAGGGCTCAGACGTCGCCGGGCGGGACCCCCCGGCCCTCCGGGGTCGAACTCCTCGGCGGTGGCCTCCGTGGCGCGGAGTCACCGGCCTTCCGGAGTCGGACTGTTGAGTGCAAGGACGCTGAGGCGGAGGGACGGGTGGAGGCGTCCCTCGCCCACCTTGAGGGTGGGAGAGGGATCGAGGGTGAGGGGGGTGAT
>CAZIIB010000485.1:0-3663 GCA_964539125.1 uncultured Thermoanaerobaculia bacterium
TCGCCATCTACGTCCTCGCGGACCTCACCGGCAAGGCCGACGAGATATTCAAGAACCGGGTCGGCCACTCGGTGGTGCTCGCCTACTACGGCTACTCGTCACTCCAGATCTTCTACGAGATCGCTCCGGTGCTCGTGCTGGTGACGACGCTCATCACCTTCAGCCTGCTCTCGAAGTCCAACGAGGTGACCGCTGCCAAGGCGCTGGGCGTGAGCCTCTACCGTCTGGCCATCCCGGCCGTGATCGCGGCGCTCGGGATCACCCTCTTCTCGGTCTTCCTCGAGTCCGAGGTCCTCCCCGCCTCGAACCAGCGGGTCGCTCAGCTCGACGACCAGATCCGCGGCCGCGAGACCGTCCGGACCTACCGTCGTGCGGACCGGCAATGGCTCTTCGGGCACGACCGCTACATCTACAACTACCTCCACTACGACGCCCGAACTCGGAGCCTGCAGCGGCTCCAGGTCTTCGAGTTCGACGCGCAGCACCACCTCACCCGGCGCCTGGTGGCCGACCGGGCGGTCTACGATGGCAAGGGCTGGTGGCGGTTCGAGAACGGCTGGTTTCGGCGCTTCAACGGCGTCAAGGTGACCGAGTACGAGCGGTTCCCGGGCGCGGTCCTGGCCCAGTTCCCCGAGAATCCCGAGTACTTCGACTCCGAGATCCGGCCGCCCGACCAGATGGGTTACGTGGAGCTTCGGCACTACATCCAGGAGCTCGAAGGAAGCGGCCAGGCGGTGCCCGAGCTCCGGGTCGAGCTGCAGAACAGGGTCGCCTACCCCACCATCTCGCTCGTCATGGCGCTCGTCGCCCTCCCTTTCGCCTTCCGCCTCGGGCGCCAGGGCGCCTTGTACGGAGTCGGTCTCTCGCTGGTGCTGGGCATGGTCTTCCTGGCGGTCTTCGCCTTCTTCACGACCATGGGCGGAGCAGGTCTCCTTCCTCCGGCCCTCGCCGTATGGAGCCCGAACCTCGTGGCGGCGATGGTGGCCGGCTACCTGTTCCTGGGCGTGCGGACCTGAACCGAGCGCGGCCAATGGGTCGCGACCCCTCCCCTTCCCCGCCGCCGCGCTCCCGGTCAGCGCTCCCCGCCCGTGAGCTCACACCCCAGAGCCTGGAGGCACCGGCTGAGGATCTTCCGGATGCTCGCGGGCTGGTAGTCGAGCCGGGATGCGATCTCCTCGGTCTTCCAGCCGAGAGAGAAGCGTAGCCGGAGCACCGTGCGGTGGCGCTCCGAGAGGCGAGCCGCCGCGAGCTCCAGATCGCGGCGCAGGTCCCACAGCTCTTGCCCGGGCCGCAGCGGCTCTCGCAGCCGATCGAGACTCTCCTCGTCCAGCGCGTCCCAGGGCCGTTTGCGCCGCTGGCGCCAGTAGCGCAGGCACTGGTTGCGGAGGGTGCCCAGGATCCAGGCCTCGGGGTAGCGGACCTCCCGGTACTTCGTAAAGAGCACCAAGAGGGCCTGTTGCAGGAGGTCGTCGCCGTCTTGTGGCGGGATCCGGTACCGGCGGAATAGGCCGAGGGCCCGGGGCCGGACGCGGTCGACGACCCCCCGGAAGAACGCTTCCGTCTCCCGGCGATCGTCGGGCTGGGAGCAGCGCCTGGTGGCAATCACGCAATCACGATAGCAACCGGAGAGCGGATTGTCTACCTTTCCGACGTAACTTTGTCTCCCCTAAAGGAAATCTTCGCGTCCGAGGCCCGCGGCCTTGAGCTCGCGCGAGAGGAGGACGAGGCTCTTCGTGGTGAGCTTGCGCATGCCCTCCGACTCGTAGCCGAGCTCCTCGGCGATCTCCGAGCTCTTCTGCCCGAGGCCGTAGCGCAGGCGAAGCAGATCTCGGCACCGGCGGGGCAGCTTCGAGAGGGCGACGTTCAGGTCGTGGCGCAGATCGGCCCGAACCTGGGGAGGCGACTGGGGGCCGGCCAGCACGTCCAGGATGGCGGTGTCGACGGTCTCGTAGACCGCCTCGTCCTTCTGGCGCAGGTAGATGAGGCAGCGGTTGCGCAGCGTGGACAGCAACCAGGATTCCGGGTTGCGGATGCTCTCCCACTTGAAGATCAGAGCCACCAAGGTCTCCTGGAGGAGATCCTCGGCATCTTCCCGCGGGATCTGGAAGCTCGAGAGCACTCCCAGAATGCGCGGGTGGAGGTGGCGGAGGAAGGGTTCGAACGGCCTGTCGGCCGGCTGCAGTTGGAGGCGGGTCATCGATTCGCCCCGATGGAGAACCTCTCCCATGCTACCACCGCGAGAGGACCGGGGAGTCGGGAGACGGCCTCCACCCGCGGTTCCGCTGGTGGCCGGGAAGGCACCCCGGGCACTCTGGGGCCGGCGAGCCTCCGCATCCATGGGGTCGCTCTCCCCGCCTCAGGTCTCCTCCGGCTCCTTGAGAAAGCCGGAGGCAGTGAGCTCCCGCGTCAGGGCGGCAAGACACCGGCTGGTGATCTTGCGAATGCTCGATGCCTGGTAGCCCATCCGCTCGGCGACCTCGGCCGGCTTGTAGCCCAAGCCGTAGCGCAGGCGCAGAAGCGAGCGGCAACGGTCCGGCAGCTCGGCGATCGCCCGCTCCAGGTCGGCCTGGATCTCCTGCTGCACCTGGGGCGTCCCCCCGGGCTTCGCCACGAGCTCCAGGATGGTGGTGTCGACCGAATCGTAGAGGCGCGATCGCTTGCTGCGCCAGTACATCAGGCAGCGGTTGCGGAGGGTGGCCACCAGCCAGGCCTCGGGATCCCGGATCTTCTTGCGCTTGTAGATCAGGGTGAGGACGGCCTCTTGCAGGACGTCCTCCGAGTCCTCCGGCGGAATCTGGTACCGGAAGAGAATCCGCTCCAGGCGGCGCCGGAGAGAGCTGAGCAGCTCCTCGAGCGACCAGTCGCTCTCTGCGTCGAGGTTCTGGTGGGTAGGATTCATCGTGCGTCGCTCTTACCATAGCACTGCGTGGTGTCCGTGTCTACTCAGTCTGCGCGCTCCCTGACTTACCGGCTCCCTGACTCAGCTCCGCAACCGGTCCACCAGCCCGCTGCAGCTCGAGCTCACGGCCGTCGGGGAGGTAGAAGCTGCCCGAGAGATAGACCGCGGGGGTCTCGCCCCGCGGTCTGAGCTCCACCTCTCCCCCATGGATCACCTCTCCACCCTCGACCATCGGGGTGTAGAAACGCACCTCGTCGGGCTCGCGCCAGCCGAGGCCCGCTCGGACCTCCTTGCCGTCCCGCCAGAGGGTATAGCGGGAGAACTCGCCCGGCTCGACGTGGTCGAAGTACCCGCCCTTCGCGCGCAACCGCACGAAGTTCCCGTCGGTCGCGGCGATGTCCGTGCTCTGTGGATTCGAGCTCCTGAGCTCGAAGCCGAGAATGATCCGATCGCTCTGGCGCGACTGTACCACGAGGTGACCGGAGAGCTCGGGGGTCGGGGGAGTGTCGCCGAGGACCGCGGCCACCTCTCGCGGATTGAGGGACAGCGCTTCTCCCGGCGCCGCCAGACGATAGAAGAGGAGGCCGAGGAAGTGGCTCGACGCCGCCTCCCGAACGCGCTGGGCGATCTGATGCACCAGGCCCGGCGCGGTCTGGACCACGCGGATCGCCTCGCCCGGGGCCATCTGCCAGCCCTCCGCCCGGGAGATCCTTTGCGCCTGGAAGGTGTGGACCACCCGCCCGACACCGGCGAAGGGGTCGCCG
>CAZIIB010000486.1:0-3657 GCA_964539125.1 uncultured Thermoanaerobaculia bacterium
ATCGCCATCGACGTGCCCGAGCGCGGCAGGCCCGAAACGACGATGACCGGTTGCTCGTAGCGCAGGCGGCGGTAGATGGTCTGGAACGTGCTCACTCGATTCGCCTCCGCGAGGAATTCAAGAGCTTGCGCGGCTACGCGTTTCTCCCGCGCTGGCTCTTGGGATAGGATGCGCGGTCCGGCGCTCCGGCTGCAGGGTGGCCGATGCCGGTGTACCATGGTTCAGAGGGCCCCGGGCGGCTCACGCCCGCTGCCCCGAGCCGCGACGAACCCGTAGACTATACCGACGCCACCGCGTACCCCACGATCGGATCACGACCCGAGCAGGAAATGAGCGAGACGCAACCCACCCGACCCCGCACCGATTCCCGTCCTTCGAAGCGTTCCGCTCACCCGAGCCGCCGCGCCCGGCTCGTCCTGGCGGCGGCGGCCGTCGCCGGCCTGGTGCTGGCGCTGCCCGCCCACGCCTACGTGGGCCCGGGCGCGGGCTTCGCCCTTCTCTCGTCGTTCCTGGTGCTCTTCACCACCATCATCCTGGCGATCCTGTCGCTGCTCCTCCTGCCCTTCCGCTTCGTCTGGCGCCTGGTCCGGCGCAAGAAGCGCCTGCGGCCGAAGATCAAGCGTCTGATCGTGGTCGGCCTCGACGGCCAGGAGCCGAAGATCACCGACCGCCTGATGGCCGAGGGCAAGCTCCCCAACTTCGCCAAGCTGGCCGGTGAGGGCTGCTACCACCGCCTGACCAGCACCTACCCGTCGGTCTCGCCGGTCGCCTGGTCCTCGTTCTCCACCGGCACCCACCCGGCCAAGCACAACATCTTCGACTTCCTCGACCGCGACGTCCGCACCTACATGCCGATCCTCTCCTCGGCCCGGATCGGCAACGTCGACCGGTTCTTCAAGCTCGGCAGGTTCAAGATCCCCCGCGGCAAGCCCGAGCTCCGCCTGCTCCGCAAGTCCCAGCCCTTCTGGTCGATCCTCGGCAAGCACAACATCTGGAGCACCGTGCTCCGAGTGCCCATCACCTTCCCGCCGGACAAGTTCTACGGCGCCGAGCTCTCGGCCATGTCGACACCCGATCTCCTGGGCACCCAGGGGACCTTCCTCTACTTCACCACCCGGCCCTCGACGGACAAGTTCAAGGAGGGCGGGCTCAGGATTCCGGTCGAGATCCAGGACGGCCGGATCGAGACCCGGATCGAGGGCCCGCCCAACATGTTCCTCGAGGGCGATCCGCCGCTCGCCACCCCGCTGGTGGTCGACCTCGCCGCCTCGAACGGCAAGGTGAAGATGACGGTGGGCGACGAGGGCTTCGAGCTCGAGCCCGGCGTGCTGTCGGACTGGACGCCCCTCACCTTCCCGGCGGCTCCCGGCATCAAGGTGCGCGGGATCGCCCGCATGATGGTGACCGAGGCGACGCCCGAGCACTTCTCGCTCTACGTCACGCCCATCGCCATCGACCCCGAGAAGCCGGCGATGCCGATCTCCCACCCGTCGTACTACTCGACCTACCTCGCCAAGCGGATCGGCCCGTACTCGACCCTGGGCCTCGCCGAGGACACCTGGGCGCTCAACGAGGACGTGATCGACGACGCCACCTTCCTCACCCAGGCCTACGACATCGACCACGAGCGCCAGGAGATGTTCTTCTCGGCCATGGAGCGCCTCCGCCGCGGCTCGCTGGTCTGCGTGTTCGACGCCACCGACCGGATCCAGCACATGTTCTGGCGCTACACGGAGGAGGGGCACCCGGCCGCGCGCGGCAAGGAGGACGCCCCCCACAAGAACGCCATCGAGGAGCTCTACCGCCACAACGACGAGCTGGTGTGCAAGGTCATGAGCCGCTTGAAGGACGGCGACCTGATGATCGTCTGCTCCGACCACGGCTTCACCTCGTTCCGGCGCGGCATCAACCTGAACGCCTGGCTGCTCCAGGAGGGCTACCTCCACTTGAAGCCGGGCACCGACGGCACCTCGGAGTGGCTGCGCGACGTCGACTGGAGCCGCACCCGGGCCTACGCCGTGGGGCTGTGCGGCATGTACCTGAACCTCGCGGGGCGCGAATCGGAGGGCATCGTCGAGCCCGGCAAGGAGGCCGACGCGCTCAAAGAGGAAATCATCGCGAAGCTCTCCGGGTTGGTGGATGAAGAGAAGGGCGAGGTGGGGATCCGGGAGCTCTTCAACACCTCGAAGCTCTACAAGGGGCCGTACCTGAAGAACGCGCAAGACTTCCTGGTGGGCTACAACGCGGGCTACCGGGTCTCCTGGGACTGCGCCACCGGGGTGGTGGCGGGACCGGTCTTCGCGGACAACGTCAAGGCGTGGAGCGGCGACCACGGCGTCGACCCGCGCCTGGTGCCCGGGGTGTTTTTCTGCAACCGCAAGATCGACGTCGACGACCCGGCGCTCATGGACATCGCCCCGACGGCCCTCACCCTCTTCGACATCGACCCGCCGCGCCACATGGACGGCAAGCCGCTCTTCGACCTCGCCACCTTCGAGGCGCCTCGGGGCGCCCGCAAGCGCTCGGGATCGAAGCGCGCGGTGAAGCCGGGAGCCCCGGGCGACGACCGGCTGGCGGCGGCCGGCTGACCAGGACATCCACCGAACGTGAGGTAGCGGTATCGTGCTCGATCTCTCCACCGTAGGAAACGCTCGTTCCGTCCGTCCGGCGCGCCACCGCGCCGTCTCCGCACCGCTCGCCGCGGCCGGCCTCCTGGCCGCCCTCGTCCTCGCCGGCCTCGCCGGATCGACAACGAGTTGCAGCGGCGGCGACGTCTCGGCCTCCCCGGCGACCGCGCAGCGGGTGATCGTCCTCGGCTTCGACGGCATGGACTACGACCTGACCAAGAAGCTCATGGCCGAAGGCAAGATGCCCAACTTCTCGCGCCTCGCGAGCGCGGGCGGGTTCCAGCCGCTCCTCTCCGCCATCCCACCCCAGAGCCCGGTCGCCTGGTCGAACTTCATCACCGGCATGGACTCGGGCGGCCACGGCATCTACGACTTCATCCACCGCGATCCGCAGACGTATCTCCCCTACATGTCGACCAGCCGGGCCGAGACGGACCCGCCGCTCTTCAGCTTCGGCAAGTGGCAGATCCCGGGCAGCGGCAGGGTCGAGCTCCTGCGCCACGGCGAGCCCTTCTGGCAGGCCCTCGAGAACCACGGCGTCGAGACGACCATCGACCGCATCCCGGCGAACTTCCCGCCCTCGGGGACCGCCACCCGGGAGCTCTCGGGCATGGGCACACCGGACCTCCAGGGCTCGCCGGGGGAGTTCTCCTTCTACACCTCGGAGCTCTTCGCCTTCTCGGGCGTGGACGTCACGGGCGGCACCGTCTACGAGGTCGACGCCTTCGACGACGTGGTCCACGCGAGCCTCTACGGACCGGACAACCCGTTCTTGAAGGAGAGGAAGAAGGTGGAGGTCCCCTTCACCGCCTACCTCGACCCCGAGGCGAACGTGGCCAAGATCGTGCTGGGCGACGAGGAGCGCCTGCTCAAAGTGGGGGAGTGGAGCGACTGGGTGCCCTTCGAGTTCGACCTGATCCCGACCCAGCACGTGCCGGCGATGGTGCGCTTCTACTTGAAGCAGGTCCATCCCGAGTTCGAGCTCTACGCCACGCCCATCAACATCGACCCGGAGAACCAGGCCCTGCCG
>CAZIIB010000487.1:0-3631 GCA_964539125.1 uncultured Thermoanaerobaculia bacterium
TCAAGACTTACTACGTGGCCGACGGCTTCGACACGGTGGCAGCGGCCTGCCCGGTGCCGCTGGTGATCGCGGGGGGCAAGAAGCTGCCGGAGCGCGACGCCCTGGAGCTCGCCTACCGCGCGATCCAGGAGGGGGCCGCCGGCGTGGACATGGGCCGCAACATCTTCCAGTCGGAGAGCCCGTCGGCCATGATCCAGGCGGTGCGCAACGTGGTGCACGAAGGTGCTTCTCCGGCGGAGGCCTACGAGCTCTACGAGACCCTCGCCCACGAGCCGGTCGAGGCCTGAGAGCCGGGAGCCCGTTCTATGGAGAGCCGCTGGTCCGACGACGAGGCGGCGCGCTTCGTCGCGCGCTACGGGGCGGAGCATGGCGAGGCGCTGGCTCGCCGGGCTTACGCGAGCCGGCTCCTGGGCTCGGAGCCGGCCCTGGTGCTCCACGGCGGTGGCAACACCTCGGTCAAGGGAGAGATCGAGGACCGGTTCGGTGAGCGCCACGCGGCCCTGTGGGTCAAGGCCTCGGGCAGGGACCTGGCGCGGGCCGAGCCGGAGGACCACGTGGCGGTCGACCTCCCCGCCGTCCGCCGCCTGCCGGAGCTGCCGGGCGCGGAGCGGCTCGACGATGCGGCGCTCAGCGACGAGCTCAGGAACCACCGCTTCGACCACCGCGCCCCGACTCCGTCGATCGAGGCCGCGGTCCACGCGGTGATCCCGGGGCGCTTCGTGGACCACACCCACGCCGACGCGATCCTGGCGCTCACCAATCGGCCGGACGGCGAGGCGGTGGTGCGGGAGGCGCTGGGGCCGGAGGTCCCGGTGCTGCCCTACGTCGTGCCGGGCCTCGCCCTGGCGGTGGCTGTCGCCGAGGCGTTCGCGGCCCTGGAGGCCGAAGGGCGGGACCCGGCCGAGGTCCCGGGCATGGTCTGGATGCGCCACGGCCTGGTCACCTGGGGGGAGAGCGCGCGGCAGTCGTACGAGCGGACGATCGCGCTGGTCTCACGGGCCGAGGAGCACCTGCAAGGCGAGATCGGCCGGGAGCGGGAGGCGGGGCGGGGTGGCGTTGAGTTGCGCGCCGGGGCGGCGGTGGACGCGGAGACAGCCGGCGAGCGCCTGGCGCGGGTGGCGCCGATGCTCCGCGGGCTCCTGGCGCGGCCCTCGGGCGACCCGGACCGGCCGCACCGCCGGGTGATCCTCCGGGCGTTGCAAGCACCAGCGGTGCTGGAGATCCTGGCTCGCGAGGACGCCAGGGAGCTCGTCGTCTCACCGCCGCTCACCGCCGACCACCTGATCCGCACCGGTCCGTGGCCGCTCTGGATCGACGAGCCGCCGTGGGACGAGCCGAAAGCCCTCCGGGCCCACCTCGAGGCGGCGATCGAAGGGCATGTCCGGGACTACCGGGCCTACATCGAGAAAAACCTCCCGCAAGGTGCCAGCCACTTTTCGGCCCCGGAAGGTGCCAGCCAAGTTTCAGAGCCTCTCGAGCGGGGGTGTCCCTCTCCCCCCGCGAGGGTGGGAGAGGGATCGAGGGTGAGGGGGGCGATCCAACAAGGTGCCAGCCGCTTTGCAGGTGACTTCGAGCGGCCCCGGGTGATCCTGGTCCCAGGCCTCGGCGTGATCACGGCCGGACCGTCCGCCGCCGAGGCGGACGTCGCCCGCGACATCACCGCCCGGACGCTCGAGACCAAGGCCCGGATGGCTGCCGCCGGCGCCGGCTACCAGGGCCTCTCCGAGGAGCACCTGGCCGCCATGGAGTACCGTCCCCTCCAGCTCGCCAAGCTCGACCAGGAGGAATCAGTCCCTCTCTCGCGCGTCGTCGCCCTGGTCACCGGCTCCGCCGGCGCCATCGGCTCCGGGCTCTGCCACGAGCTCCTGGCGGCGGGCGCCCACCTGGTGGCGACCGACCTCACCGGCGAGCGCCTGGACGACCTCGGTGCGGAGCTGGGCGAGGTGGCACCCGGCCGGGTCCTGGCTGTGCCCATGGACGTGACGGACTCCGCCTCCGTGGCCGCCGCCTTCGATGCCGCGGTCCGGAAGTGGGGTGGCGTCGACCTCCTGGTGGTCAACGCCGGCGCCGCCCACGTCGCGAGCCTGGAAGAGATGGAGCTCGCGGACTTCGAGCGCCTGGAGCGGATCAACGTCCACGGGGCGCTCCTGCCCCTGGGCGAGGCCGCCCGCCGCTTCCGTCTCCAGGGGACCGGCGGCGACGTGGTCCTGGTCTCGACCAAGAACGTCTTCTCCCCCGGCGCCTCCTTCGGCGCCTACAGCGCCACCAAGGCCGCCGCCCACCAGCTCGCCAGGGTGGCGAGCCGAGAGCTCGCCACCCTGGGCGTCCGGGTCAACATGGTGGCGCCCGACGCGGTCTTCTCCGAGGGCGACGTGCGCTCGGGCCTCTGGGCAGAGGTCGGCCCTGCGCGCATGAAGGCCAGGGGACTCACCGAGTCCGAGCTCGAGGCCTACTACCGGGACCGGAACCTCCTCCACGCCCGAATCACCGCCCATCACGTCGCCCGCGCCGTCCTCTTCTTCGCCACCCGCCAGACTCCCACCACCGGCGCGACGATCCCCGTCGACGGCGGGTTGCCCGACGCCACGCCGCGGTAGTCACGGGCGACGGGCGAGCGAGCCGGCGAGGCTCCAGGTCCAGCAATCCGGCGCAAAGCAACCCGACCTCGCAGGGCCGAGATAGTTGATATTGCTGGTCACGTAAATTATCGATTATCAGTTCCGCCGCCGGTCCTGCAATCGAGCTTCGAGAGAGGTGGCGCGATGGTTTATTTGCCATCGAAACCGTGCACGCTGATCGGCGTATTTACTGATTCCATGGCACATAGCGGTTTAGTGATATTACTCTTGTTATTACAAAAATGACGAATATCGTGCCCTGCTGTTGACAGGCAGGTGCGCCATGTCTAGGGTCAGCGACGCAACTTCAGTCTGTACCAGAGAGCCCGCCGACACCGGGGCCTTGCATGATGTCGTCATTTGGTCGAGTCGCGCGTCGTCACGCGCTCTTCGCGGCCCTGGTGGCCATCTTCTGCCCGAGTGGGTTCGGGGAGGCGGTCTACGCTTCTTCGTCTCCGGACCTGGGCGGCGCCGAGCTGCTCATCGCCGGAACCCGCCTGAGCATCGAGCCCGAGGCGCAGACGGTCCCCTTCGACACGGCGACGATCGTCAAGACCCATCTCGAGGGCTACGACGTCGCCAATGGCACCCTGCCCGCCGACCTCCGGGTGCTCGCCGACTTCACCGGTCCCGAGATCGACGGCGTCCTGACCCTCGAGACCTCCCCCGGAGAGCCGTTCAGCATTCCCCGCCTGCATCTCAAGGGGCAGTACCAGCTCGACAACATCCGCTTGGTCGAGGGCGACGATCTCTTGGCCTACGCCGAGCCCCGCTCGGCAGGGATCCTGGTGACCCAGGTCCTGGTGACCCGGGTCACTTCGCGCGCCCTCACCCTGGACGAGATCCGCAGCTACGGGGTCGTCACCGACGACGACCGGTTCAAGGCGTTCAACTTCACTTTCGGCTTCGCGGTCGACGGCGAGGTCTTCAACTACAACCTGCCGGCGCTCCTGCTCCCTGGAGGTGCCAACAACGGTCCGTCGATCCAGCTCCTCGAGCATGCGAGATTTCTC
>CAZIIB010000488.1:0-3626 GCA_964539125.1 uncultured Thermoanaerobaculia bacterium
CATCGGTCAGGCCCGGGATCGGGAAAGCCCACTGGAACCGGGCGCTGGCGCTCCAACCCTGGGTGGGGTCGATGGGATCGTTGCGCCGGTCGATCAGGACGTTGGGGATCACCGACGAGATGTGGATGTCCTGGTCGCGCCGCTCGATGATCTGGGACGGATCGGTGGTCTGCTGGGAGGCGCCGACGGTCAGGCTGGAGTTGACGATCCGGTAGTCGAAGGCGAGGCCGTAGCGCCAGACGTTGTCCTGCTTGACCGCCTCGGCCTGGGTGACGATCCGTTGCACGTCGTAGCTCGGCAGGTTCTCCTCCTGGTAGGCGACGTTGTAGACCAGGGGAATGTGCCAGTGCGTCAGGCCGGGCTGGTCGAGGGCGATCCGGGCCAGCTTCTCCTTCTGCCCGTAGCGCAGGTCGGTCTGGAGGGTGAAGGCGCGGCCGAAGAGATTGCCCTGGCGGTAGCCCACGAGACCGGCGAAGCCGGTGTCCGTGTCGTAGCCGAGACCGTAGCTCACCCGGCGGGTGTGCCCTTCCTGGACCCGGATCACCACGTCGCGCGCCTGCTCCGAGAGGTCGGACGGCCCGAGGTCCACCTGGGCGCGCGAGAAGATCCCAAGGCCGTAGAGGGCCCGCTCGGCCTCGAGCAGACGGGTCGGGCTGACCGACTCGCCGGGCTCGAGATCCACGGCGCGCTCGATCACGTCGACGTCGGTCTTGACGTTGCCCCGCACGATCAGCCGGTCGATCCGGGTCTGGGGGCCCTCGATCACCTGGATCGCGAGGTCGACCAGGGTGTGATCGTCGTTCCAGGTCTCCGAGGGCGAGACCTGGGCCGAGAGGTACCCCTTCTCCTCGTATCGCCCCCGGATCCGGCGCAGGCTGTCCTCGAGCAGCAGAGGATGGAACGGCCCGCCGGGCTGAAGGGGGAGGTTCTTCAGGAGCTCGGCCTGGGAGAAGGCGTGGATCCCCTGGAACGAGAGGTCCACCACCCGGCGGCGGGTGCCCTCCTCGATGGGCACGGCCAGGGTGAGGTTCCTCCCCGTGGCCTCGACGTCGGGCGGCCCCACCTTGTAGCCGTAGAAGCCCTGGAGGGCGTAGTAGGACCGGATGTTCTCCAGGTCGTCCTGGAGCACCGAGTCGACCAGCCGGCCGCTGCCCAGGGTGAGCAGCCGGCGGGGGGTGGTCTCCATGAGCTCGGTGAGCCGGCCGTCGCTCACCTGCTTGTTGCCCTGGAAGCGAATCTCCTGGAGCGTATAGAGCGGACCCGGCTCGACCCGGAAGACGACCTCGAGCACGCCGTCCTCCGTCTTCTCGTCCCAGGAGACGTCGACCTTCCAGTGCCCTTTCTCTTGGTAGTAGCGCTTGACCCGGTCGGCCGCCTGGAAGACCAGGGCCTCGTCGAAGCCGTCGTCGCCGAGGAACGGCAGCAGGTCGTTCTTCTCGAGGTCTTTGCGCGGCACGCCGACGACTTCGAGCGTGACCTTCGGGCCGAGGGTCACCGGGTAGGTCAGGTCGACCCGATGGGTGTCCGCGTCGCGGGCCTCCTGGGCGACCCCCACCTGCGCCTTGCGGTACTTCTGCCCGATCAGCCACTTCTGGAGCCGGTCGGAGTCGTCCTTGATCGTCTCCTGGCGGTAGGCGTCGCCGGGCCGGGCGCGGAGCTGCTCGATGAGCGTCTGCGGCTGGAACGGGCCCAGGGCGCCGTCGAAGCGCACCCGGCCGATCTCGGAGCGGGGGCCGGCATCGACCTGGAAGGTGACCGCCGCGCGCTGGGTCAGGTCGTTGGTCTCCACGCCCAGGTGGACCCTGGCGCTGAAGTAGCCGCGCTTCTCGAACAGGTCCTTCAGGCGGTAGACGCTCCGCAGCAGGCGACTCTCGATCAGCGGCTGCCCGCCCGCGACCAGAAGCTCGTTCTCCAGGTCCCGGCGGTCGAGCTTGCCGGTCTCGCCCTCGATCGAGACGCTCTCGACCTCCACCGCCGCCCAGACCGCCACCACCACCACCACCTGGTCGGCTGACGGCTCCGCCGGGAGGGTCGCGATGCGCTCGCCCGGCGCGGCGGGGCGCGTGTAGAGCTCCACCTCGTAGGCCGCGCCGGTCGCCTGGAGGTTGCGCACGGTGCGGCGCACTCCCCGGTCGGTGAGGCGCTCGCCCGGCTGGACGGCGAGGAGCTGGCGGATCTCCTGGGCCCGTTCCAGGGGGGCGTCGCTGCGGATCTCGATCCGGGCCACGATCGGGCCCTGCCCCTCCACCGGCCCTGGAAGCTCCGGCGCCTCCTCGTCCGGGGCCACGACCACGGCGGGTGGCTCGACGGTCTCGACCGGCGGCTGCACCGGGGCCGGGTGTTGGCCCTGGCTCCGGGCCCACGCGCGCCCGCCCCCCAGGAGCGAGATCGTCAGGAGCCCGAGCACCGCGAGTCCCCGCCGCCGCATCAGAACCTCTTGTCCCAGCGGGCGTCCACCCGGTAGGTGTCCTGGGCGGTGGCGGTGAACACCAGGGTCAGGTGCCGGTCGATCTGCCATTCCACCTGGAGGAAGCTCTGTTGCTGAGTCGAGGGCTGCTCGGTGTAGGTGACGAAGACGTTCTTGGAGAGCCGCTTGCCCACGGTCACGCCGACGCCGGCGATCGATCCGCCGGTGGTGCTTCCTACCGGGCTGATGCGGAACTTGTCGAAGCCGAACAGGGTGTTCACCCGCTCGGCGACCACCGAGGCCGCCTGGCCCGCGAGGAAGCTCTCGGCGCTGAAGCCGCCGGGACTGGTCGTGCTGTCCGCTGTGGCCCCGGTACCCGGCAGGCTCGTGGGCGGCGCCAGCGTGCCGGCAGCGGAGAGGGTCCCCGTGTCGCCCAGCGGCTGGCCGGTGGTGAGCAGGCCGACGATGTCCAGGTCGGCCAGGGGCGGGTTGGACGAGACCTTGGCCTGGAGTGTGTCGAGCTTGCCGGTCAGGGTGAGGGTGATGTCGTAGTCCCGCACGGTGGTGGTGGCCACCAGGTCGATGATCGGGTCGATCTGCGCGGGGTTGGCGAAGGTGATCCGGGCGCGCTCGACGTCGAACTCGTCGTCGGAGTAGACCAGCGTGCCGCCGCGCTCGAACTCGACGGTGCCGAAGAGCACCGGCCGCGCGATGCTGCCCCGCACGGTGAGGTCCGCCGCGCCCCGCAGGTCGGCCAGATTGTTGCGCACCCGCACGTTCCCCTGCGGCGCCTCGACGCTGACGGCGAGCTGGGTGCTGGTCTCGAGCTCGTTGGTGTCGGCCACCTTCAGGCGCTCGGCGCGGAGCGCCCGACGCATGAGCTGAAGCAGGCTGACCTCCACGTCCTTGACGTAGAAGGCCCGGCCGAGCTGAACCGTTCCGCGCACCAGCCGCCCGTCCGGCGTGGAGACCAGGGAGAGGGCCGCATCGGCCTGGAACCAGAAGCCCTCGGGGTAGCGCAGGCTCACGTTCTCGGCCGACGCCTGGAGCCGGTAGTCGGGGCCGTGCTCGCCGTAGAGACCGACCCGACCCGAGGCCTTCAAGCTCCCGCCGCCCACCCGGGCGTCCAGGTGATCCAGGACGAGCTGGCTCGGATAGAACAGGACCACCGCGTTCAGGTCCTCCAGCGACTGGGGGAACCCCGCGAAGACCAGGCTCG
>CAZIIB010000489.1:0-3615 GCA_964539125.1 uncultured Thermoanaerobaculia bacterium
TTCTGGCGCTCCGGGGACCGGGCAGCTTCACCGGTCTCCGGGTCGGCCTGGCGAGCGCCCTCGGCCTGCACCAGGCCCACGGCATGCCGGCGACCGCCGTGCCAACGCTCGAGGTGCTGGCGGTGCACGCCGGAGCATCCGGCGCGGCCGGACCGGTGGTCGCGGTGGTCGACGCCCTGCGCGGGGAATGGTTCGCCCAGGCCTTCGACCTGCCGGCCGCCGCGGCCCCCGTGCCCCGGGGCGAGGCCCGGATTCTCTCCCCCGAAGCGCTCGAGCGGCTCGAGCCGGCGACGGTCGTGGGGTTCGGCGCCGCCCGCCTGGCCCTGGAGCTCGGCCTGGAGCGGGCCGACCGGGCCGGGGGGCCCCATGGGGTCGCCGCCCTCGAGCCCGAGGCCTTGGCGCCCGCGGCCTTGCGCCTCGCCGCTCTGCGCCCGGTCGCCTGGGACCCGGCGACCTTGAGCTCGCCGCTCTACCTGCGGGCCCCCGCGGTCACCCTGCCGGCGAGGCGACCGGCGGAGCCCCGAACGGCGGCGCCTTGAGCTGCGGCGAGCCAGGCGCCTCGAGGGCGGCCACGCGGGCCGAGCTCGCGATCCGACCGGCCACGAAGGCCGACCTCCCGGCCCTGGTCCGCCTGGAGCTCGACTCCTTCGACGATCCCTGGTCCGAGGCCCTCCTCGCCGCCGAGGTGGCGTCGTCGCCTCTGCTGCTCCTGGCCGAAGTCGGCGGCCGGGGCGCCGGGTACGCCGCCTTCCTGGAGGCCGCCGACGAGGCCGAGCTCCTGCGCGTCGCGGTCGACCCCACCGAGCGGCGCCGAGGGCTCGGCCGGCGCCTGGTCGAGGCGGGCGTCGCGGTGCTCCGGCGGCGCGGAACGATCCGCTGCCACCTGGAGGTCCGGCCCGACAACGAGGCCGCCCTCGCTCTCTACCGCACCCTCGGCTTCGAGGTCTCGGGCCGGCGCCCCGGCTATTTCTCGGACGGCACCGCGGCCTTGCTCCTCACTCTGGAGCTGGCGCAGACCCGAGAGCCGCCCGCGTCTTGATCGGCCCCCGAGGGCGATGGTAGTCTCCAGCTCACCGAAGGCTCATGCGAAGCACTTCAGCACAGCGGATGGAGGCGCCCAGGCAGGGCCGGGGCGCCGTTCTCGTGGCGGGTGGCCGTTGATCCGGCGGCGCCCAGCCATTTCCCGATCCCGCCTGTTTCAGCAGTTCCGTGCCCGGCCGTTCGTGCCGGGCTCTCTCTCATTGTGGACCGGCCGGTCCCAGAGACCCGACCCAAAGGAGGACCCCCGATGATCGCCGAAGACCACGATGCGCTTGTTCGCGAGCTCCTCGAGACGGATGGCGACTTCCGGCGCCTGCACGACGAGCATCAAGAGTGCGAGCGGCGCCTCGAGGAGCTCAAGAACAAGTCTCTCCTGTCCCAGGACGACGAGATCGAAGAGAAGAAGATCAAGATCCACAAGCTCGCCTTGAAAGACCGCATGGAGCTGATGGTGCGGGCACAGGACGGTGCCCGCGCCGCCGTCTGAGGCCGAGCAGCCCACGGGCTCTGGCAGCCGCGACCCCGCGGCCGGGGGGCGACCCGCCATCGGTTGCCCCCTCGGTGCCCGTCGCCGGCGGCGCTCCCTCCCCGTCGCCGGCTCCGGCACCGACCCTTCCCCGCCATGAGATTCGCCCCCGAAGGCTGGCCCTTCGTCCTGCCCCTTCCGCTCCTGGCCGTCGTCCTGCTCGTCCTGGGCCGCCCCGGCTGGGCCGCCGCGGTCTTCGTGGCGGGCCTCTTGGTGCTCCTCTTCTTCCGCGACCCGGCGCGCCGACCCGGCGGAGCGTCCGACGACGTCCTCTCGGCCGCCGACGGGCTGGTGACCCGGGTCGACACCATCGAGGACCCCGAGGTCGGACCCGGCACCTTCCAGCGGGTGGTGACCTTCCTGTCGGTGTTCGACGTCCACGTCCAGAAGACGCCGGTCGCCGGCGAGGTGATCGCCTCGGCCTATCGGCCCGGCCGCAAGGTCGCGGCCTTCCGCGAGGACGCCGGGACGGTCAACGAGCAGCAGCTCACGGTGATCCGGCGGCCGGACGGTGACCTGGTGGCGGTGCGCCAGATCGCCGGGCTCCTCGCCCGCCGCGTCGTCTGCCGCCTGGACGATGGGGACGTGGTCGAGCGCGGCCAACCCATGGGACTCATCAAGTTCGGCTCCCGGGTCGACGTCCTGTTGCCCGCGACGTACCGCGTCCTGGTCGCCCGCGGAGGACGGGTGAAGAACGGCGAGACGGTGATCGCGCGGCGCGGCGCCGGGCCGGACGAGCGGACGGCGCCCGGCCCACCCGCCGTCGAGGAGGGGGTGTGATGCGAGGCCGCGACCGCCACCGGGATCCGGCGCAGGAGCGGGCCCGCAACCGCTCCCGACGTCGCCGCCTTCAGCGCGGCGCGTACCTGCTGCCGAGCCTCTTCACCATCGGCAACATGCTCCTCGGCTTCTACGCCGTGGTCACCGCCTTCCGGGGCAGCCAGGTGCTGCAGCCGGAGGCGGGCGACCCGTACTTCGCCCGAGCTGCCCTGGCGGTCTTCATCGCCGCGATCCTCGACACCTTCGACGGCCGGATCGCGCGCAGCATGGGCACCGACAGCGACTTCGGCCGCGAGTACGACTCCCTGGCCGACCTCTTCACCTTCGGCGCCACGCCCGCCCTGGTGACGTACTTCTGGGGCCTCCAGGGCTTCGGCCGAATCGGCTGGCTGGTGCCGCTCTACTACATGGTGTGCACCGCCACTCGCCTCGCCCGCTTCAACGTCCAGACCAAGTCGACCGACAGCCGCTTCTTCGTCGGACTGCCGTCGCCGGCGGCGGCCGGCGCGGTCTGCTCGCTCATGTTCTACGTCCCCGGCGCCGAGTGGCGGGAGTGGTGGGGAGGCGCGGTGCTCGCCACCCTGGCCATCGCCGGCACCCTCGAGGTGACGACCTTCCGCTACTGGAGCCTCAAGCAGGTCGACCTCAAGAAGCGCTGGAGCTACCGCGCCGCCCTGCCGCTGGCCCTCCTCGTGCTGGTGGTCGCCTTGGAGCCCAAGGCCTTCTTCCTGGCGGTCGCGGTGATCTACACGTCCTGGGGCCCACTGGCCTGGGTCGCCGGGCGCCTGCGCCGCAAGACGAGCTCCGGGGACCCCGAGGGGACGGCAGCCGAGGGCTTGGTGGCGGACGAGCAGACCGTGCCGGGCGCTCGCGACCGCGGAGACCGCGAGGAGACGTCATGAGCCGGGTCGCCATCCTCAGCCCGACCACCCTGCTGGGCAAAGAGCTTCGGGACCTGCTCGGCGCCCGCCGCGAGCGGTTCGGCTCCGTCGCGCTTTGGACCTCGGTCGAGGAGGAGGTGGGCACAGTCTCCGAGGTCGCCGGGCGGCCGGCCCTGGTGGCCCGCCCCGGAGCCGAGGAGCTCGCCGCGATCGACCTGATCTTCGCCTGCGGAGCGCCGGAGAGCGACATCGAGCTGCTCGGCGAGCGGCCCGCAGGCGCCACCGCCATCCTGCTCTCGCCGCGCGCCTCGGCGGTCCACGGACGGCCGGTGATCGCCGGGATCGACCCCGAGGACGCGGCGGCCGGCGAGCTTCTGGTCTCGCCCC
>CAZIIB010000490.1:0-3608 GCA_964539125.1 uncultured Thermoanaerobaculia bacterium
GTCGAACGCCAGGGCCTGGAGCGATTCGAGGAGCCCGAGGACCCGGAGCTCACGAGCCGGGAGGAGAAGAAGCTCTCCGACCTCGCCTGCGGAGTCTGGCTCTCCAGGCTGTCTCTGCCCTGGGTCGCAACCCTCGACGACCTCGCCACGAAGGCATTCAGACATCCGGCCATGATCCGCCTCGCCGTCGCCCTGGTGGCCGAGAAGGGCTGGAGCCGGGCTCGAGCCCGGCTCCAGCAGCTCCGGGGCAAAGAGATCGAGGGAGCCCTCCAGGAGCTGATCGGCACCATGGTGGACGACCTCGAGGAGCGCCAGCCAAAGGCCCTCGAGGTTCTGCAGGCGTGCAAGGTCTTCGTCGAGACGGCTCCTCTCCGGAACCTCCGCCACCTCGTCCTCGGCGAGGCGCTCGAAGACCACACCGACGCCGCCATCGCCTTCGAAGACGGCCTCCTCCAGGCCGCCCTCGACTCCAACTTGCTCACCGAGGAGGCCGCCTCCTACAGCCTCGACCCCACGGTGAGAGCCTACCTGGAAGCACACAGACCGACCGACCCCGGCACCGAGCGCACCTATCGCCTCCGCCATGCCGAAGCTCTGGTGCCCCACTTGAAGGTGATTGCAGACCAGTGGCTCCGCGGCCAGCTCTCCCTGGCCGCGCTGCCGGGATGGCCGGAGCTCACCGCCGCCTGGAGCTGGCTCGCGGACCGGCCGGTGGACGACTCGGACGCCGCGGAGATCCTCCGCGCACACTCTCGGCACTGGAACAATCTGCTCCGGAACACCTTCGAGCCGAACCGCCTCACCTGGCTCCGTGCTGCCGAGAAAGCCCACGAGAAGGCCGAGGACCGACTCGGACGCGCCAACACCCTCCAGGCCATCGGAGACGTCCTCGCCTTCCAGAAACTCAACGACGACGCACTCCAACGCGCAGGCCAGGACGCCGAGGCCAGGCCCTACTTCGAGAGGGCCGCCTTGTTTCACGAGATCGGCATGCCCGAGCAGGCCGCTCCGGCCGAGGCGGCTCTCGAGCATCTCGGAGACGAGGACTGAGGACGATTCGCTGGCCTCTCGGGTCGGCGGCGACCCTCCGGCAGCGCCTCCCCGGCAGCGCCCCCAAGAGTCCGAGGAGGTCGGCGCGGGCGGGCGCTCCTGCCCGGGGCCTCGGCGCCGGCGACCTCTCGGGCTGCGGGAGGGCACCAGCGGCCGTCGCCGGCGCCGGGGAGGCGAGCGGAGCGCCCCGGAGCCCCCAGCACGCGAGCCGTCCCCGGGAGGAGCGCCCGCCCGCGCGGGGCGGGGGGCGGGGGGGGGGGGGCGGCGCGCGCCCCCCCCCGCCCCCCCCCGCCCGCCCCCCGCCCCCGGGCGCCCCCCCCCCCCCCCCCGACCGGTGATTCCTAGCAAAGCTCCGTCTCAAACCGACGAGGTGTCTGGGCTCTCTCCGGCTTCGTGTATCGCTGCTCCCCCGCCCACGTCGAGCGGTACCGGCTGAGCTCACCCGATAGGCTCTTCCACGATGTCAGATCCATCGGATCGCCCCCCTTACCCTCGATCCCTCTCCCACCCTCCGGGGGGAGAGGGACGCCCCCTTCCAGCTCTCGACTCCGCCAGAAGACCTGCCTCACCTGTCACGAAGTGCAGCTCTGTAGGTTCCTAAACCCTGACCCCCGGCAGCCCGACCCCCGGGGCCGGGCGCTCGCGCAGCACGTCTCTCCGGAAGCGGAAGATCTCGGCCGGGCGGCCGCCGGTGGTGGGGTCGAAGCGGCCGGTGCCCTCCACCAGGCCGCCCTTCTCCACCAGGCGCCGGAAGTTCCCCTTGTGGAGCGGCACGCCGGCCAGCGCCTCCACCGTGCGCTGGAGCTGGAGGAGGGTGAAGGTGGGCGCCAGGAGCTCGAAGACCACCGGCCGGTAGCGGAGCTTGCCCCGCAGGCGCCCCAGGGCGGTGGCGAGGATCCGACGGTGGTCCAGGGCCATGGGAAGGCCGAGCTGGGGCAGCTCCTCCACCGGCGCCGTCGGGTCGGCGGCGCCGACCCGCTCCTGGCCGTCCCGCCGAGTCTCCCCCACCAGGCCGACCTCGTAGAGCAGCTCGTAGCGGTCGAGCACCCGCTCGCCGTCCCAGGCCACGCCGCGCAGGCCGAACGCGATCTCGGCACGTTCCGCCCGCCGGCGCCGTGCCGGCGGGTCCGCCGCCGCGGCCACCCAGCGGGCGAGGACCGGCGCGATGTCCCGCTCGATCAGGGCCGGGCGGCCCTCGCGCCAGTCCTCCCAGGGGAAGAAACGATAGACCCCCCGCCAGCGGGCGTCGCCGGAAGGGCGCTCCTCCTGGACCAGGGCGAGGTACGCCACCGAGATGACGCGCGGACCGCCCGCGCGCTCCCGGGGGTCCCGGTGGCGATCTCCGAAGGTGTAGAGCTGCTCGACGTAGCCCAGCCCGATACCGGTCTGCTCCCGCACCCAGCGCCGCAGGGCGAGGTCCAGCGTCCGGTCCTCCTGCGGGTCCAGGGGGCCGAAGGGGAGGGCGTCGACCGCTTCGACCGGCTGCTCGCCCGCGTGTTCCCGCTCCGGATCGAGGTCGGGCCGGCCGACGGTGAGGATACGCGGTACCTCGCGGGTGACCGCCACGATCACCGCGTTGAGGCCGACCGCGAGCCGCTCGGTCACGGCGGCCCGCCGGCCTCCGCCAGAACGGGGGAAGGACGGAGCGCCGGATCGGCCGGGACGAGGTCTCGGTCGAAGACCGCGGAGAAGTGGGCCGCGACTCGGCCGGCGACGTCGGCCAGGCCGGGGCGCTTGCCGGTCAGGCTCTCGACCGACGCCATCTCGACCTGGTCGAGGCCGCAGGGAACGATCCGGGAGAAGTAGGAGAGGTCGGTGGAGACGTTGAGGGCGAACCCGTGGGTGGTGACCCAGCGCTGGACGTGGACGCCGATCGAGGCGACCTTGGCGTCGCCGACCCAGACGCCGATGAAGCTCTTGCCGGGGCGCCTCGTGCCCTCCAGGCCGAGGTCGCCCAGGGTGCGGATGAGTACCTCCTGGAGGTCGGAGACGTAGCGCCGGAGATCGCGGCGGTCGGGATCCAGGTCGACGATCGGGTAGCCCACCAGTTGCCCCGGGCCGTGGTAGGTCACCTGGCCACCGCGGTCGCACTCGGCCACCTCCACGCCCTGGGCGGCGAGCCACTCGCGGGGCACCAGCACGTCGCCGCGGTCGGCGTTGCGCCCGAGGGTGAAGACGTGAGGGTGTTCGAGGAGCAGCAGGTGCTCGGGACCGGCCCCCGCACGGATCCCCGCTCGAAGGCGCTCCTGGAGGGCCTCCGCCTCCCGATAGGGCACCCGGCCCAGGAAAGCCCACTGCACGCTGCGGCGAGGCAACCGCTGCCCCCTAAAGGTAGGGCTCCAGCTCCGGCCAGTGGTCGGACTCCAGGACCTTCTTCACGTCCTGGAGGAAGTAGCTGGCGTCGGCGCCGTCGACCAGACGGTGGTCGTAGGTCAACGTGATGTAGGCCATGGTGCGGATGGCGATGGCGTCGTTGCCCGCCGCGTCGCTCACCACCACCGGGCGCTTGACGAAGGCCCCGATGCCCAGAATCGCCACCTGGGGCTGGTTGATCACCG
>CAZIIB010000491.1:0-3606 GCA_964539125.1 uncultured Thermoanaerobaculia bacterium
GTCGACCCGGGCGGGGACCGGCGTGCCGTTGGGGAGGGCGAGGACCCGCTCGGCCGGGATCCGGTAGGTCTCGGTGTAGTCGCGGGCGGAGGCCGGGCTCACCGCCGCGACGGCGTCGGCCTGGCCCGCGAGCCAGCGGTTCCAGGCGCGGTGCCCCGGGCCGCGCAGCCAGGCGCTGGCGATGCTGATGTTGCGATAGACGAGGTGTGCCCGAGAGCGTGCCAGACGCCGGCCCAGGGCCAGGTACTTCAAGGTGTCGGAGCCGTTGGCCTGAACCACCGACGGCCGCCAGGCGCGCAGGAAGGCCGCCGTCGCGCCCAGGAGCCGTGGCGAGAGGACCCGGCCATGGCGCCCTCCCAGGTCGACGCGCTCCACTCCGGCGGGATCGAGGAAGGCCCCCCGTGGGGAGTAGAGGCCGGCGAGGGCCACGGTGTGGCCCCGGGCCGCGAGCTCCGCTGCGAGCTGCGCGGCGAAGACCTCGGCCCCGCGGAGCTGGCGGCGCGTGATCACCTGGACGATGCGGAGCCGTTCGGCGGGTGGGGGCATGGGCTCGGAACCGGCCTCGCGGTCAGAAGATCTCCAGCTCGCCCAGAGTGAGGTCCCAGGAGGACTCCGACCCGGAGTCCAGAGGCACGGAAGCGAGCTCCAGGGTGGTCAGCACCGTCCGTTTCCCGGGCAGGGGGACGAAGCCGGTCGCGCGGAGCGCCCGGTGCTCCACCGTTCCCGAGGCGAACGAGGCCAGGACGTACCCCACCTCCAGACTCCGGAGGAGGCTCCGGAGCAGGCTCCGGACCCGTCCGGGCTCGGGGCGTGCCACGAAGATCTCGGGGATCACCAGGGCGGGCAGGCCCCGGGCCCCGGAAGCGGGCCGCGCGATGACGAATCCCTCGAGCTCGCCGGCCGCCGCCATGGGCCATACCCCGTACCGGGCGGTGGGCGCCGCGGCGTAGCGCCATTCCAGGTACGCCAGGTCGCGCGGGGTCCGGTACCCCACGCGCCTGCGGTTCGCCTCGTGCCCCGTCACCACTTCGGCGACCCGATCGGCTCCGAAACGGCGGACGAGCTCGGCCCACGAGACGAGACCCGGCGGCATCGCTCCGGCGCCGGACCCGGGCGTTCTCCGCATCAGGCGCGCCAGGCTCGCCGGCCGCCACACCGGCCGGGCGTAGGATCGGAACCGCGCCGCCAGCGTCCAGCCCGTCTTGAGCTCCATGCCCAGGGTCTTGTAGTTGGGAGTGCCGATACAGAGGCGCGCACCCCGGCTCCGGAGGTCCGCCTGGGTCCGGCGGTCGAGGGCGGCGTAGAGACCCCGGCGCTGGTGTCCCGGCTCGGTGGCGCCGTCGCAGGGCCGGGCCGCGGGGATCCTCTCGCCTGCGGGCGTGAGGAAGGCCCAGGCCATGGCGTGGTGCACGCTCACCGCGCGGTTCTCGCCGGCCGGGCAGGCGACCGCGGCGTAGGAGGCGCCGAACGGGCCGGACCCGTGCTTCCAGCGGTAGAACTCCGGCGTCCAGCGGGAGACCGCGGTCTCGCCGATCATGGAGCGGAGAAGCTCGCGGATCTCCGCCTCGTCGCCGGGCACCGCCTCGCGCACCACGTAGCCGCCGGGCTCTCGGCTCACGGGCGTGTACCTGCTTCGCGGCGGGCGATCCGCCGGTAGAGCGCGCCCATCTCCCGGGCGCTCCGATCGGTCTCGAACCGTTCCTGGAAGGCCTCGCGGCCCCGGGCGCCGAGCCGCCGGGCGAGCGCGGGGTCGTCGAGGAGGCGGTTGACGGCGGAGGCCAGACTCCGTGGATCCTCCGGCGGAACGAGGAGTGCGCTTCTTCCCGACTCCACCACTTCCCGCAGAGGGGCCAGGTCGGAGCAGACCACCGGCAACCCCAGCGCCATGGCCTCGATCACGGCGCCGCCGATGCCTTCGTAGAGCGACGGGAAGGCGAACACGTCGCCGGCGGCCAGGATCTCCGGCACGTCGGTGCGGTTGCCCAGAAACTCGACGATCTCCGAAAGACCGAGCTCGGACTGGAGACGGCGGAGCTCGGGAGTCACGGGTCCTTCCTTGCCCGCCACCACGACCTTGAGGCGGGGCCGCTCCCCGGCGAGGAGGGCGGCGGCCTCGAGCAGGAATCGCTGGCCCTTCTGGTAGGTCTGTCTGCCGACGGTCACCACCACCTCCGCCGAGGAATCGAGCCCGAGGGCCCTCCGGGCTCGCTGTCGTCGCTGAAGGCTCGCGGCGCCCAGCCGCAGAGGATCTCTGCCCCTGGGCACAACGGTTATGCGTTCCGGTGGCAGGCGAAGCGTCCGGACCGCGGACTCCTTCACCGCCTCGGTGAGGGCATGGAAATGGGTGGTCAGGAACCGGCCGGTCAGGGCGTCCAGCGCCTGCAGTGTGCGCAACCGGTGCCGGGAGATGCTCGGATCGCGGAACCGGACCGGCTCGTAGCTGGTGTTGACCAGGCTGGAGAGGACCGGCACACCGGTTCCCGCGGCGGCCAGTCGCCCCACGAGGTCGGCTTCGAAGAGCATCGTGTGCACGAGGTCCGGAGGGGTCCTGCGGAGCTCCCGGCGCAGCCGGAGCGCCTTGGACAGCAGGTTCCCGCCCGGGATCACGCGGACCGGGCAGCTCACCCGGGCGTCCGGCAGGAACTCCTCCGCCGTGGGGCGAAGGCAGGCGATCGAGCTACCGATGCCTTGGCCCTCCAGCCCGGCGATCAGGTCGGCCAGCGAGCGCTCCGTGCCGCCAGGGCCGAGCTGGTTGATGACGAATAGGACCGAAACGACCCTCCGCCCGGCTTCCGCCACCGGAGGCTGGGCGCGGTCGACGGGTGGAGCGCTGCTGTCAGGGACGGCCGAGGGCATGGTGGATAAAGGGGTGGAGACCGGAGACGATCAGCCGGAACCGGTCCGGAGAGGCCGTCGAGTCGACCCGGAGTCGAGAGATGCGAAGGGGGTCTTCTGGAGACCAGGCGGAGAGGCGATGGTCGAAAAGAAAACCGAGCCGGTGGCCCGCCCGCTGCACCGCCTCGCGGACCCTGGGATCGTGGTCGCCGTTCGGATAGGCGAAGGCTGTGGGCTCGTGCCCGAGCGCAGAGGATAGCACCGCGTAGGCCTCGCGGATCTCCCGTTCGACCTTCTCGGTCGAGCATCGGGTCAGGCAAGGGTGCGTCATGGTGTGGCTTCCGATCGCGATTCCCGACTCCTCGAGGATCGGGAGGTCCCGTGCTCGAAGCTGGGGGCGGGGCTCGACCGGTTGTTCCGCGGTCTCACGCAGCTCCTCGAGGAGCCGAAGGCGGGTCGCGTCGTCGACCTGTTTGAGGCCCCGGACGACGGTAGCTGGACTCCGGCTCCCCCAGGCCCCGATCCGGCCCCCGCTGCGCACCAGGAGATCCGCCTCCTCCCACCAGAAGGCTCGATCGGTGTCGAGGAGACCGGTGACCACGAACGCCACAGCCGGCAGCTCGCGCTCCTGAAGAACCGGCCGGGCAACGTCGAGCACCGAGGGGTCCGCGTCGTCGAAGGTGATGAGGACGGCGCGCGCGGGGAGTGGCTCCGCGCCGTCGAGGCTGCCCATCACGGCGTCCTGCACCATGATCTCGCCGTCCGGGCCGA